>DAIDHB010000258.1 GCA_027452145.1 Planctomycetales bacterium | reverse complement strand
CGTTGTTCGCCTGGCCCTGATAGTGGTAGACCGGGTAGTACATCGGCTGGCCGCTCTGAGTCTGGGCCAGAGTCGCGATGGTGGGCAGCTCGTTGATCGGCGCCCAGCCGTCCACCAGTCCGTAATACGCGCTGGAGGTGGTGATTTGCATCCCCGCCTCCTGCAAGGTGGTCTGGAACTGCGAGAAGTCGCCGCCCAGGCTCTTGACCTGGAGGCCGACGTCGTTGCCCTGGAATTCGATCTGCGGGAAGGCGAGCGCGACCGTCGACGCAGCCGTGCCCTGCTGGACGACCTGCTCATAGATCGAGATGAGCTGCTGGCCCAGGTTGGCCATGGGGCCGTTCTGGACGTTGTCCAAGTTGGACGACGTGGGCGTCCAGAGGGGCGTCAGCGTCGTGCCGTTGCCCGTCAGCAGGCGGCGATCCTCGAGCCACTCCAGCCGCGGCAGGCTCTGCCGGTCCGCACTCGCCTTGCCGCGCCGCCGATTGAGTCCCTGATCCCGACCCTTCGACCTGAAGCTACCCATCGACAGACTCCCCGGTTAGCTCGGGAACATCCTCCGGCTCGGGTCGCCATCTTCCCGGCGCCCCCGTCCCCGGATGTCGCTCCCACACCCTCAAGGTGACTCAAGACTTCCAGCGGCGGACGCCACCGCCCCGCCACGCCACGCCACGCGATCCGCTCCCATCGAGGCCGGCTCCCCCGACCGGATGGCTCCCTCGATCTGACTGACGACCGAGGCCAACCTCACGTCCTCGCGTCCCAACCTTGACCCCACTGGCTTCCCAACCTCCGGCCCGGCTCGGCCAGCCCGCCCGGTCCTCCCGGCCGCGTGCCCGCCATTCCAGCCCGGTTGATCATTCGGAACGATGGTTCAGCCTCTCACCAACTCCCCGCTCCCTACACCCGCGACTCCCTCCGGCCTGCTTGCCCGAAACCTTACCTGACCGAGTGGGCAGCTTGGGTGGTTGGCTACATGCATACAGTCAATCTTTAAGCACAGGGACTCCGTTCGTCAAGCCCCGGTCGAGAGAATTCGAGGGAGGTGTGGCTCAAGGAGGGTGCGCGGCGAAACCCGGGGCGGCGCGACGCGCGGGAACTGAGTCAGTAGGAGTCTGGCCTCTAGAATCCAGAAGTCAAACTGCGCCGCCGGGGCAGGTCTGCGAAAAGGCGGGGAGGGAGGCGTCCGACGGCAAAGGGGCAAGCAGAGTGGTTTGGGACCCGGCGCGGGCGAGGCGGGAGGCCGGCGGGTCGATCCTGGTCCGGCGCGGGGACTGGGAACGGCGGAGGGTCCATGGGAGCCTGGGCTGGGCAGTCGCGGGGAACTCAAGTCGGTCGGGAGAATCTGGGATCAGCTTCAGGGGGATGGGTTGGCGTCCCGGGTGAGGGACTCGTTCCGAGGCGAGCCGGAAACGGGGCCAGGCCGGGGCGTCGCGCTGATTGTAACTCCACGGAGCAACCGGCGGCACCAGGCGATTCGCCGGAAACCGAGACCTGGACCGGCTGGCCGGTCAGCGGGCGAGGGGTACATCGACGCCGGCCCTCGCCAGGTCGGCGAGGAGGGTCGGGGTGTCGACATAAAGGATCGCCGTGAGTCCTGCGCTGCGGGCGCCCTCGACGTTCTCGGCGACGTCGTCGATGAAGACGCACGAGCCAGCGGGGGTGCCGGCGGCGGCCACGCACGCGTCGAAGAACTCGCGGGCCGGCTTGAGGTGGCCCACCTCGTAAGACAGGACGAACCCATCGAAGAGGTCGAGCGTCCCGGCGAACTGGCGGCGGTAGAAGGTCGCGTGGAGCAGGTTCGTGTTCGAGCCGAGATAGAGTCGGTAGCCGCGTCCCTTCAGGGAGGCGATCAGGTCGGCGACCGGCTCGTTGGGCCAGAAGATATCCTGCCAGGCGGCGACGAACGCCGGATAATCCAGGCCGAGGGATGACATCTCCATCAGGCGGGCGCAGAACGCCTCGGGCGGGAGCCGACCGCTCTCGAACTCCGCGAGCAGACCGGGGAACCCACGCGCGACGAGGTTGTCGCGAAGCTGGGCCGCGGTCACTCCCGCGCCGGCGGCCAGGCGTTCGCAGGCGCGGAGGTAGTCGAAGAAGCCGACGACGTTCCCGAAGTCGAAGAAGAGGACCGGCTCGCGCATCGGCGGCTCCTGGTGTCGCCCGCCGGCGGGGGCGGGGCCGTGGACTGAGTTGGTCGGCGTTGCGAGATCAGGGCGATCCCGACGGCTCGGGCGGCGAGATCGCGGCATATTCGCGCCAGATCTTCGGCGCGACTGTGGGGGCGACCACGGTGACGGAACCGTCGAGCCGGAGCAAATGGACGCCCCGGACGTGGCCGCTGGAGGCGCCCATGAAGGCCGTCCGGCCGTTCGAGGCGATACAGGAGGGGCTGCCGCCGGGGGTCAGGGCGTGATTGTAGAGGGTCGAGCGGTAGTCGCCGGCGACCCAGGAGGACCCGGCGTCGTTGCGCAGGCCGGATGGGCCGGACGACGCCGGGCAGCCCGAGTCGGTCAGGGGACCGGCCGCGATTCGGTAGCTTCGCACCGTCTCACTGGCCTCGTCGCTCGCCCCGACGAGGCGCTCGCTGAACGCCGCGGTGTAGGAAGTCCCGTCCCGTTGCTCGATCGCGGCCAGGCTCCAGATCCTGCCTGGCGCGAACGGGCCGTTGTCGCCGAGCGGCGAATCGCCCGTGGCCGCGCGGTAGCTCACCGGCGCGGGGAGCCGGCCGCCGGTACCGGCCGCCTCCGGATCGCTCGGGCAGGTGAATCCGGGGATGGGAATCTCGCCCGGGACTTGCCCGTTATGGCCCTTCGGCCGCGTGCGCGGATCCTTCAGGTCGGTGAAGTCGGGCAGGTCGAGCTCCCGAAGCAAGGTCTTGAGCGGGCCCGGTGGACCCGTGGACGTGGGCTGATCCGGCGGGTGGATCTCGGTCGCCGGCAGCTCGCCGCGCA
Source organism: Planctomycetales bacterium (assembly GCA_027452145.1). GTDB lineage: Bacteria > Planctomycetota > Planctomycetia > Isosphaerales > Isosphaeraceae > JAKAUH01. Next base: position 5,847 of record DAIDHB010000258.1, on the reverse strand, counting down.
TCTGGTCGAAGAGCGCGATTGCGAACCCGATCCGGGTCAGGTTGCGCGAGCAGAAGACCAGGCGAGCGTTCTCGCGGCCGCGGGTCATCCCCATCACGACGAGCATCGCCGTGATCGACACCAGGAACAGGACGACCACGACGTCGGCGCGCGAGATTCCGCGTCGTCGGCCGGAACAGCGGCTTGAACTCGAAATCTTGCGGCGCTGCACGGTCATTTCGCGTCCGATCCCTTGACCTGCATCAACGCGTCTCCGGTGCCGACGTTGCCGGCCGCGTCCGTCGCCTTCACGAGCAGGATGTGGACGCCGGGCGTCAACTCGGGGAGCGACAGCTCGACGCGCTCCTTCAGGGCGTCGAAGATCTGGTCGTCGGGGAATGTGGGGGTCCACGGGCCGCCGTCGACCGCATACTCGACCTTGACGATCCGGGTCAGGTCGTCGGTCAGCGCGGCGGCGACCTCGCGGCCCCTGGCCTCGATCCGGACGCGCGGGGGATCGTGGTCGACCAGGAACGGCAGGCTCTCGCGCTCGCGGCTCAGGGCATCGTGCGGGTTGTTCGACGGCCGGTCGCTGGCAACGACCTTGACCCGATAGAGGCCCGACGGGAACGCCAGGGTATCCCAGGCGTGATTCTTCTCGGTCACGGGCTGCTCGTTGAGCGGGATCCAGTCGGGCCAGCCGTCGCGACGGACCAGGACCCGGAACTCGAGGTCGTCGTCATTCGGGTCGGTGGCCTCCCACCGGAGGTTGAGTCGCGTCTGGCGGACCGTGCCGTCGGCCACGCTGAGATCGGGCACGTCGACCCTGGCGATCTCGGGCGCCAGGTTGGCGGTGCGGTAGCTCAGGGCCACCGACCGCAGCTCGGGCGTGACGCGCGGGTCGGTCGTGGCCAGCTTCACCCGGAACTGGACGAAGCGGCCCGCCGGCGCATCGACCCGGGCCGCGGCGGGGTCGGTCTGCTCGCGCGACCAGTCCGACCAGGTCTCGTCCGGGTCGGCGACGTTGCCGCTGCGCGCCTGAACGGCGATCGACGTCCCGGGCGGCTGGTTCGCACGCCAGGTTAGCGTGCCGAAGCGGCTGATGAGCCGGCCATCGTGGACCTCCGAGACGAGTAGACCCGACTTCGCATACTCGCCCGAGAGCCTCAGGACTCCGCCGGGGTCGCCCGTGCCGATCAACAGGCCGCCGCCGGGCTCGGCCAGAAGCGAGAGGATCTGCCCGGTGTCGAGCCGGGCAATGGGCGCGGTCTCGTCGCCGTGCTCGCGGATCTCGTGGAGCTGCCCCTCGGGACCCGTGCCGACCCAGATCCGATCGTCGGCGTGTGCCAGGCTATGGACGAGCGCCTTGACCCGCAGGACCTCGCGCGGGATGCCGTCGGCGTCGATGCGGTACACGGCGTTGTCGCCGGGCGTCACCGGCCGGGGCGAGGCCGATCCGCCCGGGCTCGATCGCGGCGGGCTGCCCGACGATTTCGGCGTCGGCGCCTTCTGGGCGACGGGAGTCGCGCCGAGGGACGGAGGATTCCCCCGCGCGCCCGTCGACATCATGTCGGACGAACCCCGGTCGAGATCACGCAGGCGATCGCCGCCCGAGAGGAACAGCGAATTCCTCGATCCGGGCGAGGGACCCGACTCGGCGGCCGTTCCGGCGTACAGCGTCCCGTCCGGCAGGACCAGGAGCGTGCGGACATCCGATTGCGGCGCGTCGAAGAGGACGCTCGCCTTGCCGTCGCGAGTGATCTTGTAGACGAGGCCCTCGCCGTCGCTGCCGGCGTAGACCCGGCCATCGGGGCCGACCGCAACGCAGAGCAGGTGGGTCGACCGGCTGTCATAAACCAGGCTCCAGCGACCCTCGCGCGAGCGTTTCCAGAGCTGGCCGGTCGGGCCGGTGGCGGCGTAGACGTTCCCCTCGCCGTCGGCCGCCAGGTCCCAGATGTACTGGACCTTCGGGTCCGGCCGCGAGGCGGGATGGCGGGGATCCGACACGTTCACGACCTGGCCGGTCGGGCCGGTACCGGCGAAGATGGTCCCGTCGGGGCAGGCGACGAGCGAGAGAACCTGCGAGTCGCTCGCGTCGTAGGCGACCGACCAGGCGGCGCCGGGCTTCGGGTCGCGGCGGAAGACCTGGCCTGAATCGCCGGTGGCCGCAAGGATCGAGCCGTCGGCGGTGCGGGCGAGGTCCCACACCCGGGCCGCCGCCGGTGCGCCGAGCGTCGCGACGGAGTGGCCCAGCCGCGCGCGGCCGTTGTCGGAGATCACGACGCCTTCCTTGTGGGCCCTGGCGAAGGCCGACGGGCCCTCCTGACGCCAGGTCTCGACCTTGGCCGGCGCGGGCCCGGCGAGCGGGCCCGCGAGCACTGCGAGTGCGAGGAGACACCTCGGGACCCGGCCGCAGAGGCGCGCCGGACCGATCCGCCGGCTTGACCCGCAATGGAGCATGACTTCCCTCGTTGTCATCGGGTCGAGCCGGGCCGATCGGCCTGGATTCCCCGGGTCCTTCCCGGGACGCTCGCGTTTTGCGACGGCTCACCGATACAACGATAACGTCAGCCCGGCATCCTTGACCACCGTGAAGCGGAGCGACTGGCTCCCCTCGACGACCCAGGGCGTCGCGGCCGACTGGACCAGGTCCGAGCGGATCGGCGTCGCCGGCACCTCGCGCCGGGTGGCGAAGACCGAGCGGACGCTCCCCGGCAGGTTCGGCAGCGGCTGCCCCTTGATCGAGAGCCCGCGGTCGGGCGCCTGGACATGCATGTAAACGCCGGTCCGCTTGGGATCCGTCTGGACCCGGAGCGCCCGAACCAGGCCCGCGATGTCGTGCGGCTCGAGCATGGCGGGGTCGTTGCGGACGGTCCGCCGCACGCTCGTGATGGCGTCGCAGAACGTCACCTCGCACGGGCCCACGGGGAAGTCCTCGGGGATCGGCAGCGCGATCTCGACGGTCTCGCGCTCGCCCTTGTGCGGCTTCAGGGTGACGAAGCCCCTGAGGATATGCCCCGGCTCGACCTGGTCCGAGAGCAGCCGCACCGACTCGATCGACGCCACGCGCCGGCCGGGCTCGATCTGCACGTCGCAATCGACCGACTCGACCCGCACCGACTCGATCGAGTTCCTCGCCAGGATGTTCACGATCGACGCCAGCGGGTTGAACAGCGCCGAGGCCCCCATCTGGCCGGTGTAACGCGGGCCGCTGAACGTGTCGCTCAGCGTGATCGGCTCGAATCCCTTCATCCGGATCGTCGCATTGAGCTTTGCCGTTAGCTCCTCGGGCAGGTTTCCCTCGGTGTCGATGGCATTTGTAAGCACCGACATGATCAGCGTCGGCATCAGGGTCGGCTCGCGGACGATTTGCACCCGGTAGGTGTGGTCGTCGGCATATCGGCCGGTCTTCACGCGGACCGACATCGGCAGCATGTCCGGCCCGGGGCCGAGCCGGCCCGCGACGCTCGTGCTGACGTCGGTATCGAGCACGCCGACGACCTTCAGCGGCGAGCCCATCTTCATGCTGACGCTCGCGCGGGGATAGACCGTATGGATATAGCCGGTCATCATCGGCAGCTCGCAGGCGCCCAGGCTCATCATGGGGTGCCCGAAGCCGTACACGCGATTCCCCTCGACGTGGGTCACCGTCCCGATTCCCGAGAGGTCGAAGTCGCCCAGCACCAGCCCGATCCTCAGGGGCGAGCCGGGGGCGAGCGGTCGATCGCCCTCCGCCTTGACGATCCGATCGGGCGCGGCTCCCCCGGCCATCGGAGCCATGCCGATCGGCCGCAGCCGCTCGCCGAGCATGGCCAGCGCGCGGGGGCTGAAGCCCGAGGCCGCCAGCGGGGTGACGATCGGCGTCATGCCGCCGGACGAGCCGCCCGCCACGGGCAGCGGCTGGAAGGACATCCCCGGCGCGGGCTCGTCGCCCGAAAGGCCCTCGATCCACGGCGAGATCCGCATCGTCGAAGCGTGGAACGGCCCGCGGACGCCTCTCTCCTTCGACTCGGCCGCGATCCGCCGGTCGTTCGAGCGCACATACTGCACCATCTGCGAGAACGGCGTCACGCCGGCGATCGGGTCCTTGGCGAACTCCCACGCGAACGCCACCGCCCCGAGCAGCTTCCCATCAATATAAATGGGGCTGCCGCTCATCCCCTGGATGATCCCGGAGTGCTCGAGCTGGCATCCCTTCAGCCGGCAGAGCACCATGTCGCGGCCGGGGCTGACGTCCTTCATCACGCCCAGCACCTCGGCCTCGAACTCCTCCAGCTTCGAGCCGACCATGACCGTGCGGCCCTTCCCCTTCATCCCAGGCCGGATGTCCTTGACATCCCAGTATGTGCTGGCCGCCGGCTCGCCGGCCGGCGCGACGTGAGTCGCCGCCAGGCACAGCCCGGCAGCCAGGAGCCAGATTGTCGGTAAGCCTCGCCGTCGAGCGGATGCGATGCTCATAGATCGATTCCCCCGGAACGGGATCCGTCGGAGTCAGAAACTCAGGAAGAGATGGAGGATGGGAGCGAACGGGCGGACCGAATCCGGGAGAGGTCGCAGACTGTCGACGGCGACGCCCCCCTCCACATCGAGGGAAAGCCGGGGCCGTCCATGAATGCCTTGATCTCGATCCACGCCGGAAGATCAGTCCCTCCTGGATCATCTCTACTAATAGTATCGCCCGCGCACCATCGAGTCAACGAATAGTTCACCCCGCCTTCTCTCGCCTTGCACGGAGTATTCACTACAGGCCGCACTCGGGTACGCCGATGAAGGCGTCCTCGGGCCTTTCCCCGCGTGATGCGGCCGTCGAACGGTCGCGACTCGTCTCGACCCATTGTGACACGATCTGCTAAGATGCACCGGGAAGAGAGGTGGCCGGGTGTCGATGTCGAACACGAATGATCGGCACATCCCAGGACTCAGGACTGATGCATGTCCGGAACGTTGCGCGAGGAGCTCGCCTCGCTGAGGATCGAACGATCGTCGCCCGGTTATGAGAAGCGTCAACCGGAGCCGCAGAGTCGTCGTCCGTCACCGTCGCCCTCGTCGTCACGGCGCGGGGGCGGAGGCCTGTTGCGGCTCCTGGCCTGGTTGCTCTGGCTGATCCCGCTGGGGCTCCTGGGCGTGGGGGCGTCGTTCGCCTACAAGCAATACGATCTGATCCGCTCGCGGCCGGAGGTGTCGCGAGCCGTCGTGGAGCGGATGACCCCGGGCGAGGCGGCCAAGCTGCTGTCAGCGACGGGATATCTGAAATCCCGGTCGCAGGCGATGATCGGCACCAAGATCCCGGGCCGGGTTGAACGGATGCTCGTGCACGAGGGGATGAAGGTCAAGAAGGGGGACACGCTCGCCGTCATCGAGCACGACGAGATGAAAGCCGTCCTGGCCTCGCGCGAGGCGCAGCGGATGAAGAACCAGGCCGAGCTGGACGAGGCCCGCGCCGAACTGTGGGAGAAGGAGCGCGAGGAGACGCGGGTCTCTCGGCTCTACTCGCAGCGCAAGGTAACTCAGGAAGAGCACGAGAAGGCCGTCGCCGGCCACCAGAAGGCCCGGGCGCGAGCGGCCGCGCTGGAGGCGTCGGTGAAGCTCAGCCAGGCGAACATCGACGAGATGCGCTCGATGATCGCGACAATGTCGCTCATCGCCCCGTTCGACGGCACCGTCGTCGAGAAGCAGGGCGAGGAGGGCGAGGTCATCACGCCGACGGCGATGAGCTCGTCGCTGGGCCGGACGGCCGTCGTCACGATCGCCGACCTGAATCACATGGACGTCGAGACGGATGTCTCCGAGGGGCTGCTCTGGCGGATCGCGATCGGCCAGCCGGCCGAGGTCTCCGTCAGTGCAATCCCGTCGAAGCGCTATCGCGGC
>DAIDHB010000257.1 GCA_027452145.1 Planctomycetales bacterium | reverse complement strand
GCTGGCGCGGCTGGCCAACCGTCAGGACGGGACAAAGGGAGCGTTCTTCGAGGGGCGGTTCAAGAGCATCGGGATCCTCGATGAGGAGGCGTTGCTGGCGACGTGTGCCTACATCGATCTGAACCCGGTGGCGGCCGGGATCGCCGAGGTCCCCGAGGCTAGCGAGCACACGTCGATCAAGCAGCGGGCCGAGCACGTGCAGGCGCAGGAGCGGACCGAGGACCTCGCGGCGGCCCGGGGCGGCAGCGTGGCGGGCTCCGAGGCGTCGGCGGGATTGGAAGAGCCGCTCTGGCTCTGCCCGATCGAGGATCGGCGCGGGCTGGGATCGCCGCGAGAAGGGATGATGGAAGGGTTCTCGCTGGGGAGTTACCTGCTGCTGGTGGACTACACGGGTCGTCTCGTGCGCGAGGGGAAGGCGGCGATCGCCGACGGCGCGGCGGAGATCTTCCAGCGGCTGGGCAGCAGCGTGGAGAGCTGGCAGGCGCGGGTGGAGAAATTGAGCCGGGGCCGGATGTTCGGCCGGTTCTTCGCGGCGAGTCGAGCGCGGTTGCGTGAGGTCGCCGAGCGGCTGGGCCTGCGGCGGCTCGCCAACCTGAATGCCTGCCCGATGGCCTGACGCACCGGTCCGAGCCCCGGCGAGATGTCCCGACCAGGCGGGCTGGGCTTTGCGACGGCGGCTGACCGGGATCAGTGAGTTCCTCGCCGAGATTGCCGGCGTCGAGCGACGTCGAGGTCGCGATGGCGACGCGGGCCGGGACCAGGATCCAGGAAAGCGATCCCCTGGCGGCGCGGCCGGAGTTCTGACGTCAGGAGTCGGGCACCGGATTGCATTGAGGGGACCTCCGGTCGGCCTGCCCGGTTGGTTCGACGGGTGCGGTCGCCATCAGTCGGGAGGAAATCCTCCCTGCCAATCGGCGGCCCGGCGGCGGCGATATGGCTGTGCTCTGTGCGTGCCCCTCGGAACGGCAGGCGGCATCCCCTCTTCGTGGTCCATTTCCAGCTACGCACTCGTTGTGATCGCCACGCGTCCTCCGTATCATCAGCACGCTGTCGAGCCTTCGGGCACCCGGTTCGTGCGAATCTACCACCGGAAAGGACCGATGAGAGTCCGGGTCGCGCCGACCTTCCGTTCTCCACGAGGCGCCATCACGAGGTTCAAATGCTCCGCCGCCCCGAGTTCCATGCCGATGCCGACCCTGGCAACCCGCCGAAGCCGCTCCCCCCTTGCGGCTGCGGTGACGATCCGGTCGAGGGGCTCAAGCGGCTCTTCGTGGACTATGCGCAGGGCCGTGCTCTGGCTGGCGGCCGCGCACCCGCGACACGTCCGGTTTTCCTCAGGCTCCACGGCGTCGCCCACGGCACCTTCGTCATCCGCCCGGAGCTCCCCGCGGAGCTGCGCGTCGGAGTCTTCGGCCAGAAGCCCGAGTACCCCGCCTGGGTCCGGTTCTCCGGCGACATCCAGCCCGGCTCGCCGGACCTCAAAGGAACGGCCGGGATCGGCATCAAGCTGTTCGGGGTCGAGGGCGAGAAACTCCTCGCAGCCGACCGGGACGCGACCACCCACGACTTCCTCCTCCAGAATCACGACGTCTTCTTCGTCGACACCGCCAAGGACATGTGCGAGTTCACCTGCCTGTCTCTCAACGGGCGGTTCGACGAGTACGTCGCCGCCCACCCGGTCACCCGGCAGGTCCTCGACGAAATGGAGAAGGTGGTCGACTCCGTCCTGGGCACGCCGTACTGGAGTGGGCTGCCGTCGCGATTCGGCGACGGCCGATACGTCAAGTACAAGTTGGAACCGGAAGCCGTCCCCGCCGCGGCCGGCGAGCCGGACTTCAACGACCCGTTCTACCTTCGGGCGGACCTGATTGCGCGGCTGATGCAGGGTGAGGCCCGACTCCGGTTCCTCGTTCAGTTCCAGACCAACGACTCGGACATGCCTCTCGATCGAGCGACCGTCCGGTGGAGCGAGCAGGTCAGCCCTCCAGTCCACGTCGCCACGCTCATCCTCCCCCGGCAAGATCTCACCGCTCGCGGCCAGTCCGAGTATGGCGAGAACCTCGCGTTCAACACGTGGCACGCGTTGCCCGAGCACGAGCCGGTCGGGAGCATCGCTGGGGCGCGGAAGGTCGTCTACCAGGCGTCGGCGGACGTCCGGCGGAACTTCAACGCCACCCCTCTCGGCGAGCCGACCGGTCCGCGGCCGGCTGAATGGAAGACCGGCGTCCCCTGTCCGCCCGAGACGGATGCCGGTGTGGTCCGGGCGGCGATCCACCCCGGGATCGGCGTGGCCCGCGTAGCCGGGAGCCCGGAGGGCTTTTTCATCGGGCCAGAGGTGGCTGACCCGGCCCCGGAGAAGCCGGGGGCGTACCGCGACGAGACCGGGGCCCTGAAGCGCCAGGCCGCGAGATTCCGGCTGTACGGCTACAACGCCGCCGGCGAAGTCGTGGGCGAGTTGACCGCCGACACGGCCAACATCCGCTGGACCGTCCACGTCGCCAACCGCAAGGCGGCGTGGTACCAGTGGACGATGGCCCTGGATATCCCCGAGGCGGACGGCAGCCGGATCCCGCGGCGGAACAAATCGGTCGTTGGTGACGCGCGCAAGGACCTGATGATCGACGGTGGCCCGAAGTCGATCGCGGGGAAGGATACCCGCGGTGCTGCATACGAATTCCGCGGCCATTTCCAGGGTGTCGAGGTCTACCTCGGCGAGATCCGGACGGACGAGGCGGGCCGGCTGCTGTTCCTGGGCGGCCGCGGGAGGTCCGACTCACCCTCCGGGAGCCCGATCTTCAACGAGAACGACCCGAACGGGTTCATCAACGCCGACGGCTGGTACGACGACATCTCCGACGGCCCGGTCACCGCGGAGGTGACGATCGAGGGCCGTTCGATCCCAGTGGAGGCGGCGTGGGTAGTAACGGCCCCGCCGAACTACGGCCCGAACGTCCTCGGGGTCCGCACCCTCTACGACCTGCTGCTCGACCTGTATACTCAGGCCGGGTGGATCGACGCCCCAGCCGAGGTTTCCTTCTACGAGGACATCTACCCCCTCCTGCGGCGGCTCAGCGGCTTGCAGTGGGTGAATCGCGGGTTCGCCACCCAGTTCGGCCACAACGGGCCGAACGACTTCGAGAACGTGCAATATGCGGAAAAACTGGCCCGTGTCCCCCGGCCGGGCGAGGTCGATCTCCACGGCGAGCTCCGCCGCCAGGTGTTCCTCTCGTTCCGCAATCCGGAGGGCGAGGACAATAACCAGTTGCCCTGGCCATGGATCTACGGCGATGCGATGGACGTACCCCCGGCCAAGAGTCCGCGGCAGAATGCGTCCGTCTCTCCGACGCAGTATCGTGCCCTGATGAGGTGGGCCGCCGGGGATTTCGTCTGCTCCCGGGGGCGGTCGGAGGCCCCGCCG
>DAIDHB010000256.1 GCA_027452145.1 Planctomycetales bacterium | reverse complement strand
AACGGGCCGTGGGCTGGTACAAGGAATGCCGTCGGCTGGCCACGCGATACGAGAAGCTGGCGGTCAACTACCTGGCGTTCTGGTTGGTCGCCATGATCGAGAGGTATCTCCGCTTGTTGGGTTTGCCAGACAGAGCCTAGTGCTTCCCTCCCTTGCTCACCTTGCCGACCTCGACGGACCACGTGACCTCCGGCTTCGCCTCCCCGTACGAATAGAAGAATTCGTGTCCTCTATCGGGCTCGATCCACAATTTGGCGTTCGGCGCGTCGCGCGCCGAGAACTCGTGGATCCGTCCCAGCATCGTGATCTTGCACTTCAGGTCCTCGGTGTTGATCGGCTCGGTCACCGGATCTTCGCTCTTGCGTTTCACCTTGATGACGAAGTACGGCCCGATTGGCCTGTCGGGTTCCTTCGGATCGAAATTTGGATTGAAGTCTGGTAGTACTTCAATGTAGTCGTCGAACTGAGCTTCCATGAAGTCGACCGCGAGAGCCTGGATGGTCTTTTTGCTCTCGACCAGCGCCAGCTCGACCAGCAGCTTCGGCTGGCGGCCGCCGGCCACGGACGTCGCTGGGATGGTACCACTCGTCAGGAGCGTCGTCTTGCCCGGTTCGAACGTGACGTTTTCTTTCTTCTTTTCCTGCGGGGGCTGCTTGCCTTCCTCGGTCACCAGGATGCGATAAGTGAGGGTCGCGGGCACGGCGAGCCGGTTCCTCAGGTGCAGCTCGTAGTAGAGGTCCTCGCCCTTGCGGAGATACCCTTTGCCCGGGTGAAGCTCGAACTGATTCTTCATCGTTCTGAAGTCGTAGCCCGGGTGTCTTGACCGAAGCCGGTCGTGATCCTCGACGATGATAACCTCGAACGGATTGTCCTCCCGGTGGGGGAGGACCGCGATTTGAATCGGCGCCGCCAGGTCGTCTCGCCCCCTGTAGAAGGCCGTGGCGTTGAACTGGAGACGGTCCTTGTTGGGGGCCGGATTGATGGCGTAGTCGATCTGCGTGAGCTGGAACGTGTCTTTCCAGGTCCCCTTATTCAGAGGCACCTGGACCAGACGCCCCGGCACGTCCAGCCCGGGAGCGCTCTCGACTTTCAGGCCCTTCGGCGTCCCGGCCAGGCCGACGAAGGCCTTGCCGTCCGGCAGCCCGCCGCCTGGTGCTTCGTCCTCGGGCGATTCGAGTCTGACGGTAAAGCCGGCCTTGAAATTCTCGCCGACCTTCACTGGCTCGTCCTTTGGGTCCAGGGCGAGCTTCAGCCTGCCGGCCCTCACCGAGGCGGGTTCCGGCTCGGGGATACTCAGCCGAGCCCGGCGACTCTTGATCTCATCCGTCAGCAAGGCGGGGATCCGGGCGTAGTCTTCTTGCAGACGCCTCAGGTGGAAGTTCAGGCACAGGTATTCCCCGAGCGTCCGGTAATCGGCCACGACTTTCTTGACATCGGGTAGCTCCCGGTCTTCCAACTCCACGGCGATGAGGCCGCGGACCCGGGCGTCCTGCTCGCGCAGCAAACGCTCCGCCTCATACAGGTCGCGGTTGCTTGAAGCGGACTGCAACTGCTCCCTGACCTTGGCTCGCGCTTTACTGGCGGCCTCATTGATTCGTCGGACGGACTTCAGCGCGTCCCGTGTCCCGCCCTTCCCGGCGGGCTGAACCTCGCCCAGGAGATTCTGAATCCTGTCCTTATCGGTCTCCTCCTCGTCGGAAGGCCGGCCTGGCCGCCTCAGGGCAAGATCCAGTTGGGCGAATCCGACCGCTCGGACCCAGAATCCCGGGTCGAGCCTCGCATCATCCCTCTCTGGATCTTCCTCCTTTTCCCTCGTTGGGTCGCCGCCCGATTCCGGCAGACTGAGCAGGCGATGCAGGATCTCTCGACGTCGATCGGCGGGGACAAGCGGAACCCGGAGAGCCGCATCCAGCCTGACCCAATTCAAACTGTCGTCGGCCGCCAATTGATCGCTCGCCCGCCGAAACTCGAGGTCGAGCGCGCCCATCGACTCCTGAAGTCGCCGCGTCGCGTCCTTCATCCTGTTGATGCGGCGGTTATCGGCCAGCGGGTCGTCCGCGGCGCCCGCCGCTCGTGGCGGCTTCAAGGTGTCAGCCAGATCCCCCAGCCTGTCGAGCGCCTCCTCCAGCGACCTGGGCAGGTGAGACTCCGTCGAGGCCGACGCGGCACCGCCATGCACCTGTGGCCTGGCGGCCTCCATCGCAGCACCCCGGATCGCCCAATCGCCGTAATAGGGGAGGTCGCAGGCTGCCTGTTCGAAGGTACCGCGGGCCTGATGATAGCTGCTGATTCGCTCGAGCGCCTCGCCGTAGTCGGACTGCACCTCGTCCACTCTCTCCCGATACGATCGGCGATCGTCATTCGAGGCCTCCCTGGGCAGTCCGAAGAGTTGATCCTGGAGCGCCCGACGCTTGCGGTCTCCTTTCTCGATCAGGTGTTCGATCCACGGCATGCCGCGGGGATCGGTGTGGAGAGCCAGTTCGGCGTCGAAGCGGCACTCGACGAGGCTTCGCAGGAGCGCGGCACGCCCGCTGTCCTCGAAGTACCCGTCGCACCCAAAGGCCTGGGTGAATCGGTACGCCCAGGAGGGCAACTGGAGCTCGAGATACGGTGGCGTAACAACCCCGGGCCCGGCACGGAGCGCCAGCGGCGTGCTGTCCGCCCCCGCGGGGGCACCCTCCTTGTCCTTGGCGGCCGGCTTTCCATCTGCCGGTGCCGGGGTGGGCGGGAGGTCGAGCCACGCCGGCGGCTCGATCTTCAGCACCTTCAACGCAGCAGCCAGTTCCTTCTCGCCGTCGCGCGCGCCCTTCATTGGCCGGAATGGGAACTTCTTCCAGTCCGAGGCCCGTGACCGCAGTTCCTGATCCAGTTTGCTTCTCCAGTCCTGAGCACTGGAAAGGGCGACTCCGAAGCGACGGTCCAGAACCGAGGGTTCATCTCGCCAGTAGATCCGCAGGATGCGCTCGGCTCGCAGCAGCGCATCCTGGTACGTCTTCCACAGGACCGGGAATTCGCTGTATGGCTGCTTATCTCTGATCTCCTGGTGAAGCTTCCATTCTCCGACCAATCGTTCCAGTTGGTCCTCGCGCGTCCGCGGGCGAGTCTCGGCACTCGACTCGGCGGGGGCGGCCTTCTCGTTCACCTTCTCCTTCTCCTTGCCCTTCTCTTTCCCCTCGTGAGGCGACGACCCCGCCCCGGTCGCGACCGGGGCGTCTTCTCGATCGCCGGGCGCGGCCTTCGTGAGCTGGACGGAAGCCTGCCCTCCTCTGGGCACGGCCCTGAGGCGCACCGTGCTGGCCGCACCGTCGTCGGACCCGGCGGTCAGGAGCATCGGGGTCTGCACCGACTCGCGGTAAGTCCGGGCCCACCAGCGGACATGCTGGGAGACGTACTGGTACAGCCCTTCCACGTTGATCTCGTCCGGAGCCGCCCCGCCCCACCCCTTCGCACCCTCTGCGAGCCCCTCGCCCAGATAATAGGCAAAGATCGACTGGCGCAGGGCCTCCGACGACCAGCTCTTCTGGGCCGCGGCGGCCGAGGTCATCACGAAGAGGCGGCCCCGCGTCGTGCCCGAGACCCTCTGGACGGCCTCTTCTACCCGGCCGAAGGGCGAATTGCCGAAGATCCCCAGGTCGCGATCCGAGTCGACCTGCGCAATGTCCAGCGCCAGGACCACGTCGCGCGTTGATTCCTTCGCCAACCTCCCGATGAGGTCCGCAATCGGGTCTGGATGGCCAGCCTTCGTCCCGTGGTCGACGACCGGGGCCGAGACGTAAATCACCACAGGACCACTTCCGCCCCGGACCTTCTTGACGACCTCGTCGCCCAGTTCGACCCGCCGGAGTTTCGGCTCCTCGTCGGACGGCCCAGCCGCCCGCAACCGCCGGACGTCGGCCGACTGGAACGCCTCCTCCTCGTCTGGGGCACCCAGCTCCGAGGCCGGCACGTAGTAGGCCTCAATCCGGTCCTTCGGGCCCAGCCTCGTGATGAACCAGATTAGTAACCACAATACCAGCACGATCGAGATCGTCGCGGCGGTGGCCTCCAGGATCACGCCCGCGAGGCGCGGCTTCGTGAGGCGAATCGGAGCTGTCGACGCCATGCCGGATCTCCTTGCAGCGAGCGATTTGACGTCGATGCCCTCTTCGGCATCCGACCTGGAGCGCCCATCGGGTGGGCCGCGCGATGGCGGAGTCCTCTCGCCTCGCCCCCCTCCTCGCGGCGAGGGGCGAGGACGACTGCTGCCTCGCCATGCCGAGCAGGTCATCCTCGGCGATGGTCGAGGCCGTCCCCTTCTTCCCGCGAGCCGCAGGATGAAGGTGCCCGAAGGGCCACTGAAGGGCCCTTCTTCCGCAATCGACGCTCAATCCAAACCGATAGGCGCTCTATAATCCCAGGTCGGCGGCTCTCATGCAATGCATGGTCGGCTGCGGGTTTCATGACCCGGTGTCTGACCGCGCGTCCCGACCTCGACGGCCACCGCCCCAGGCGCGAGCGGCGGGAGGTAAGACTCTCTTCCAAAAGGCGAGTTCGAGGGCTGCTGGCGGACCAGCTCGCGGAGCCGCTCCAAATCCTCCGGTCCCAGCGCCGGCGGATGCCCGCCGCGATGGGCCTTGGGCGCGATGGAGCCGGTCCGGCGGTGGGTCTGAAACAAGCGAACGACGAACGAGAGGCTCACCACGAATCGGCGAGCGATCTGGCGCAACGAACCCTCGCCACGCTCGACCGCGTCCAACACGCGCTGACGGAGATCGTGGGAATAGGCGGAGATGGGTCACCTCCTCCTGAGATTCTCCGTTCAAGTCGTATGCCATCCAACGGTTCGGCGCTCTACCCCACCCCGCCGGCCCTGGATCCGGTTCCTGTTCGTCGAGCCCGCGTTCAGGGGCCACAGCTTCCTTCAGATCCCACCTCGCCTCGCGATGGGCACCCTTGCCTGGCCTTGCGTTTCCTGTCATCAACGGCGCGCTGAGGACTTGCACCTCTTACCTTCACAACATGCCTGGCACACAACGACGAGGGGGGCGGATCTGCGATCCGCCCCCCTCTCAATCGAGGATCTCGTCGGTAGTTCCATCACGACCCGCCCAGAGATCAAGCAACGGGGCCGATCACTGCAGAGGCATCGCCGGGCTCAGAGCGGGGACCGACGAGCTGGTCGTCCCATTGGTCATCGAGGAGGAAGCCGTCGTGCTCGGGCTCGAATAGGCCTTCGAGGTGTAGGACACCGACGAGTAACTCGACGTCCCGGGCCGGGCCGACCTGGCCGGGGCATTGTCCAGGCTCTTGAAGACCTCGGCCTCCAAAGCCTCCAGTTTCTTCCGGTCCACTGTCTTGGCGGCCGGCTTGGCGGTCGTGGAGGACGCGACCGGCGAGGCCGGCTTCCCCGCGGGGACCGGGCTGATCAGCATCGGGGCGGCGGGAATGGGGCTGGTCACCCGAGATGTCTGCGACACCCCCGCGTCCAGCGAGCGATTGCTCGCTCGGGGCGAAGACCGCGTGACCGAGCCCGAGTAAACCGCCGCCGCACCCGAGACCGTCGGCGTGGCGTCATTCATCCCACCCGGGGTCGGCATGTAGGCCGAGCCCGGAGGGCTGGTTGCCGGGGTCGCCGGGGTCGCCGACGACGGGATTGGGGTGGTTTCCCTGACCCCACCTCCGGAAGGGGACTCGAGCCGGCGGGAGCCGCCGCGGCCCTCGGGCTCGTTCACCGGCCGGACATACTGCGGGCAGGTCATGTTGTTGGCGATCTCGTCGATCTGCCGGAACGTCATGGCGCCGTTGAAGAAGACGATTCCGAAGAGCGGGCCCTGGGCGACGGAGCCCTGGCCGACGCACGGCGAGCAGCCCTTCCTCAGGTTCTCCATGCCGGCGGCATCGGTGCCGCTTGGCGGGCCGCCGCCCCACGGGCTGAAGCCCACATATCGCCAGCCCTTCAGGAACTTCGCCGGGCCCGCGACGTCGAAGACGGACTCATACAGACCGATCGGGATGTTCCCGGCCGCAAGTACGTACTCTGGCAGCTTCAGCGGGTCGACCGGCGGGGGAGCCGGCGCGGGCTCCTCCTTGCTCGCCGGCGCGGCAGCACCGCCCACGCCCACGAGGTTCCAGCCGTCCTTGAGCTGCACGCCAGGCGGCTTCTTACCGCGCGGGTGGATCGAGTACTCCTCGCAATAGTCCGGGAGTTGCAGCACCTCTAGCTTGACCATCCGCCCCGTCGGATCGGCCGGCGTCACCAGCAAGTACGGCTTGGGCCGATAGAAGCGAATCCCATTGTCGTCCGGCGAGGGATTCCTCACGACATTGACGCTCGAGCAGCCGCCAAGCATGACGGCGCAGAGGCACAGCGCGGCCTTTCTATAACTCATCCTGACCGTCTCCTTTCTGTCGATCTGGTCCGAACGGAGCAGAGAAATGGTGATGTTGCGGACCACCGCCGAATCCGACCAGGCTCGACCTCGTCTCACCCGATCCACGATCCGGTCCCGACCTCCTCGCCGGGGACATCCTCACGGAGAAGATGGGAAAACTAGCCTCGACCTTGCTTGACCAGTTATCCCGTTCCCTCCTGAACTACTCATAGTATCGGTTGCACCGCAGCAAGGATTGCTGCGATTTTTGACGAGCGGCAGGATTTTACCGCCGGCGCCTGTCGCACGCGTTCCCCGGATCATGCCGAGGAGAAGGACCCCGACGAGGCCGATCCGGCAGAGGCGGCTGTACACCGAAGCCGCGCGGGCATCGACAGTCTTCTTGTGGTGGTGGGAGAGGAGCGTGTGCACCCGGGAGCAGACCGCGGACTCCTCCCACTGCTCGAGCTCAAACTCGTCGATCCGCCGGGCCATGAGGTCGGGCAACGGCAGCGTGAGGCCGGTTCTGCTGGCCATCGGGCACAGCTCGGCCTGCTGGAGCGTGCGGAGGAAACGCTCGCGACCGCTGCCGCGACGGCCATCACGCCAATCGCCTCGTCCATCGCGGATCGCCGTCCCATCAGCAGAATCGAGTGGACCGCCGGGGCGGCCGAGCGGGCAACACCTGTTGGATTCCCTGACGAGATGAGCCGGGCCCGAAACACCGATGCCCAGCCGACCTCATCGCTCCCGGTGAACGGCTACTTCTTGCCCTCATGCCGGCCCAACGCGAGCGCAAGCACTTGTCGCGCCCTCCGTTCGCGGGCGCTACTCCGGCTGCGCCAACAAAAAACCCCGGCGGGGAGGCCGGGGCTGTATGCAATCGGATTGCCGGCTTTTTGCCCGGGCCCACGACGGGTCACCGGTGCGCCTTCGCGGTGAATTCGAGTCCCCGCGCGAACGGAACGAGGGGGCGGTAGCCGAGCAGGCGGCCGACTCGATCGAGGCAGGCCAGGGAGTCGCTGACGTCTCCGTCGCGAGGGGGAAGGAATTCGGGCTGGAGGTTGGTGCCGAAGAACCGGTTGAGGGCGGCCACCACGTCGAGGAGTCGGGTCCGCTGGCCGGTCCCGACGTTGAAGACCTCGCCGAGGAGCGGTTCGCGGTGTCGCATGGCGGCAAGGTTGGCGGCGACGGCATTGGCCACGTAGGTGAAGTCGCGGGTTTGTTCGCCGTCGCCGTAGATGGTCGGCCGACGACCATCGGCCATCCTGCGGATGAAGACCGAGATCACGCCACTGTACGGGCTCGAGGGGTCCTGCCGCGGGCCGAAGATGTTGAAGTAGCGGAGGCTCACGCCGTCAAGGCCCATTGTCTGGGCATAGACCCGGACGTAATGCTCGCCGGCGAGCTTGCCGGCGGCGTACGGGCTCAGCGGTCGAGCAATCATATCCTCAGTCTTTGGCAGATTGGCCGTGTTGCCGTAGGCGCTGCTGGAGGCAGCGAAAAGGAACCGGCGCACCCCGGCCTGGCGGGCGGCCTCCAGCATGTTGAGCGTGGCGGTCGGCCCGCTTTCGTGTGAAAGCAAGGGTTCGCGGACCGATCGGGGCACGCTGGGAATCGCCGCCTGGTGAAAGACGTAGTTCGCGCCCTCGGCGGCGCGCCGACAGGTGGCGAAATCGGAGGCGTCCCCCTCGATCCAGTCGAATCGCCCCTCCAGATGCCCAAGGTTGGAGCGGCGGCCGGTGGACAGGTTGTCCAGCACGCGGACGCGCAGCCCCTCGCCGAGGAGGGCCTCGACCAGGTGCGAACCAATGAAGCCGGCGCCCCCCGTCACCAGTGCCGTGACCGAATCTCTCATGGACGATTTTCCTCTTGATGTTGCGTCCCGCGCGCGCCGGACGAGCTCGGGCGAGAACGATTGACGCCCTGGGATTCTGGGCCCCTCGGGTTGTGTTGCGGGTGTCGACGATGAGGGGAGCGTGGCGGCGGGTCCAGGCCCAATCCTCGGGGTTGGAAACGGGGACGACCTTGACGACCACCTTGCCGTAGAGGGCTGCGGCCAGGCGGAGGCTCATCGGATCAACCGCCGACGACCTTGGGGATCGTCGGCGCCGAGAACTGGGGAGTACCCGGGTCCTCACGCTCCGGGCTGAAGGCCACGAAGATGTCGACGCCCGGCCGGAGGCCGCCGGCGGCCAGGACTGGCAGGACGACGTCGCGGGTGGTGCCCGGGTACGTGGTGCTCGTGAGGACGACGAGCTGCCGCGGCCGCAGCCGCTCGGCGATCGGTCGGGCCGAGTTGACGACGTGGGTCAGGTCGGGGTCGCGCGCGGCGGTCCACGGGGTGGGGACGCAGATGATGATAACAGCCGGTTCATCAGCGCATTGCGCCGTCGACCGCGCGTCGAGCCGTCCGGATTCCCGCCCCTGGTAGGAGCCTCGTTGCGCTCGATTCCCCGGGACTTGGCTTCTCCCTCGATAGCGCAGGAGTCGTCCCGACCCGGCGGGCACGACGCGCCTGTTTGTGGAACCGGTCCAATCAACGCGGTGAATGCGGGGTTCCCGGTCCGTGACCTGGCCGGAAACGCGGTAGCCGGTCGCGACGTTCATCGAGGTGCATGGCCAGGTCGACGGCACGCATGAACCGACGCCCGGTCATCAGTCGTTCGAGGCGGCTCCTGGTCTGGTGGATACCGACATAGGTCCGGAACCGGCCCGCTCGGTTGAGCGGGAGCCTGGGTTGATCCGGGTCGAATTCCCACGGGTGGAAATACAGCATCGTGGCCCCGGACCTCGGGTCGCGACGCGAGAGCGAAAGGGCCGACCTGAATATCGGCCCGGGGAGAAGTCGGAAATAGCCCCCGCCCCCCACGGGGATATTGACGCGCCCAAGCCGGATCGTCGCCGGGGGGATCTCCAGGATCTCGACGCGTTCGCCCTCCGCCACGAACGGACCGCGGGGCGCCTCGGGGATCCCGTAGCGATCGTGACGGACCGGGTAGATCGATGAGTCGTACAGGAAACCCAGGTCCGCCATTATGTCGAGGGCCCAGGCCGTCCTCCGCACCAGGCTAAAGGTAGGTGCCCGGTATCCGACCACCGCCACCCCGGCGGCCTGCTGTAGCGCGTCCTTGCTCGTCCTCAGATCCTCGCGGAAGGCGTCGCGGGTCATGGCGACGATCCGGCGATGATCCCAGCCGTGGCTGGCCACCTCGTGCCCGGCGTCGGCGATGGCGCGGACCAGCCCGGGATCGTCCTCGGCGACCTGGCCCACGACGAAGAAGGTCGCCCGGATCTCGCGGGCCGCCAGTCGATCGAGGATCCATCCGGTCGTGCTGGCCATCCGGCGTCGATAATCCTCGCGGAGCGACCGGTCGACCTCAATGCCGGCCGCAGCCTCGATGCGATGGTGCTCCTCGACGTCGAAGCTCAGCACCGTTGGCATGGTCTCGGACACCACCGGCTCCGGGGACGCGATCTTGGTGCTCTTCTCCTCGCTCATCTCAGATATCCTCGGGCGGGCGCGGCGGCGATTCAGGATGCTGACGACCGATACCAGGGCGCGAACTCCACCCGATGAGATCCGGGTGCTGGAAGGATCCTTGACGAGAACAATCAACGCCCGGTCCGGGCCCGTGGCCCGGGGGCACGCAGCCTGGACGACTCCCTTTCCGCCGACTGGCGTGCTGCGATGTAGGGACGCGCGATCACCTTCCAGTGCCCGCCGACGTTCCGGAGCTCCGTCGCGTAGCTGGCACCCTCGGGCCAGATAACGAGGGATCCCGCGCGGGGATCGTCGGGCCGGAGGGTCCGGGATCGGCCGTCGGCCATCGTCGCGGTGTCGCCGGGCTTGAGGCGCTTCATAACGATCTGGTCGAGCCTCGCCTTCATCCGTGCCAGGACCTCCGGGGAGGCAGGGGGCCGGCGCAGCAGCCGAGCGAGCTCGGCGTCGGGCTGCGCGACGGCCCGCAGGGTCGCCTCGTCGCAGGCGGCGACCGCCAGGACGAAGGTCTTGAGGGCCTCCTCGGGCGTCGCGTCAGCGACCGGCACGTGAGCCCCCGCCACCGGACGATCCGGTCGTCGGGCCGCTTGCGGCCCCGCCTTGATTCGAGCATGACCGGCCCCGACGACCGATTCAAACGTCAGCGACGACAGGCACCGGGCGGCGGCGTCGGGGAGGGGCTTGCCGGGTGGCGAGGTGACAGTGATCCCATAGTAGAAGTGCCCGTTGATGTAGTGTCGCGTACGCGCGGTCACGACGCCTTCCCCCCGCGGCGAGGGGAAAGTATAGGTCAAATCCTCACCGATGACGCCGTCGTTGACGATCGAGGTCTCCTTCACCAGGCGAGCCGCCTCGGTGAGATACCGTCGCCTTCGGCGGCCGAGCGCGGCGATGACGCGATCGGGGTGGACGTCACCGGTCGACCGGACGCGGCTGAGCCGGTACTCCGATCCCTCAAACGCGCAGGAATAGGTGAGGATCTCCAGCGGCCCCGCGGCGCCACGTGCCTCGCGCGACTCCCGCGCCGGCCGGACGGGCATGGAGAAGGCGAAATCACCGTCGGCCGACCGAATGACGTCCCAGGCCACCCGCTCCGGAGGGCGTGAAACCGGCCCCGCCGGGGGTATCGCCGTCAGGAGTAGAACAGTCGTGTGTACACAAAAAAAGCGCGGCATCGAACCAGCTCCCCCCGCGAGCCGACTTGCCCGGGCGCTTCCATTCTCGCGCCCCGACTCCACGCGACGCCGTGGGGGCAGGGTATCATCACTTCGTCGCGACCGCGAGAAACAAGGGACCGATACCCGTACATCTCTCCCGCGAGACTGTGACGCGAAGCGATTTTTTTGGCCGCGACCACCACGGCTCCGAGCATCGATTTAGGCAATACACTTTGCATGATAATGATTTAAACCTACATCAATTTTTTCTCTTGACGGTGCCGGCGGACACCTCGATAATGGGGCACTTCGTCCGATCTCCTTATCAATTGCCTCTGGATCCGACATACGGTCGCATGGCCGGAGCGACTTCGATCGCTCCCTATCGTGCGCCGTCCGGCCAGGGACTGGACCGATTCGGGCGATGGACGACAGGATGGCATCAGGTGGCCGAAAGACGTCGGATCGACGGATTCGGTCGCACGGCGGTTGAGACGAGCACCGGGTGGAATCGACAGGATTTCGTCGTAGGACACGCCCCGGAAGCCGTGATGATCGCAATCTCAGGAAGACCGCGGCGCTCGCCGTGGCGGTTCATGGCCCATGAGGGGAAGATTACGCTCTTGGCATCGATGTTGATTCAACGACCGATGTAGCTGCGCTGCATGAACGGCGTGTAGTCACGCGCTGATTCCGCGGCGATCGGGCACGGATGGCGGACCCGGCAGGAGGCCGGATGACGGCGGGACGCCGGCGGCGGGTGCGAGGCCCTCGGCCGGGACGTCCGCGAAGCGTAAACGGGTTCCCCGGCCGAGTCGGGGACCGTGGGTCCTGCGCCTCGAGCACCTGGGCCCGTCGATAAGCGTCCTTATCCCGACGATCGTCGGCATGTCACGGCCTCCCCCGGGCGGCCGCCCGGCACCGGTGCGCGCGGCCCCCGAGGTCGGGCGGTCTGGTGCAGTCGAATCACAATCATCACTAAATTTTAATGATGTAATTATTTTTTATGCGGTTTCTGCGAATGGGCGAGCCCTGCCGCCGATGCGACGACGTATCCCGCCGACGGCGACCGCGGGCTCGTCCGGGCCTTCATCCCTGGTCTTCCCTACCAGATCATCAATATCCCATCGGAGTCTTGCACCTATGTGTTCTCGCAAAGCCTTGCGGACCGGCAGCCTCTCTCTCCAGTTTGGACCTCGCCGCGTCAAGAATCGTCCGACTCGCACCCGGCTCGGCCTTCGTGTGGAGGCCCTGGAGGGCCGGCAACTGCTGAGCGGCCTCGTCGTCGACGCAGGGAGCCCCATCACGACCGCCGCGGGCGACACCGTCGCTTTCCAGGGGTCGGTCTCGGGGGGCACGGCCCCGTATGTCGAGTCCTGGAACTTCGGGAACGGGGCGAGCGCGCCCACCGGCGGGGCCATGGGCGCGACGTTCACTGGGACGGACGCGACGACACAGGGCAACTGGATCGGCACGTACGGGTCCGCCGGCTATGACCTGCCCGGGATCGCCTCGAGCCTCCCCTCCTACGCCGCGGCGACACCGAGCGGACAGTCCTCCTATACCTGGGCCGGCTCGACCACCGACCCCCGGGCCCTGGAGGCACCGGGCGGGGCCTCGCGAGTCGCCGCCTGCTGGTACAGCTCGACGTCCTTCTCTGTCGGGGTCAACCTCACTGATGGCCAGGCCCATCCGGTGAGCCTCTACGCCGTCGACTACGACAGCGCCGCCCGCGCCGAGCAGATCCAGGTGATCGACGCCGCCACCGGCGCCGTCCTCGACACCGAGTCGCTGAGCAACTTCCACGGGGGCGAGTACCTCACGTGGGACGTCAGCGGCGACGTGACGTTCAAGGTGACCCGCACCGCAGGGGCCAACGCCGTCCTTAGCGGCCTCCTCGTCGGCAATTCGGTCAGCACCACCGCAGCCGGCTCCACTGATTCTCTGACACCTTCGCACGTCTACGCAAACCCGGGTACCTTCACGGCCACGCTGTCGGTCACGGACGCTGTCGGGGACAGCGGCAGCTCGAGCGTGACGGTGACGGTGTCCGACGTCGCGCCGACGGTGGTGCTCACCGCACCCTCGAGTGGCACGGTAGGTACGGCGCTCAGCTTCGCGGCGACGGCGGCCGACATCAGCCCGGTTGTTCAGGCAGCGGGGTTCACGTATAGTTGGAATTTCGGAGATGGCACGACGGCAAGCGGAGTCGATCCGACTCATGTCTACTCGGCCGCCGGGTCTTACAACGTCTCCGTGAGCGCCACCGACGAGTACGGGAACACGAGCATGAGCGCCGCCGCCGTCATCGTGATCGCCGCAGCGGTCTCGGCCGATCCGACGATCAACGTCGACGCCAATTGGCTCAATCAGAACGGGCCGGGCCCCTACCTGCTCAACCAGGCGAACACGACCTACGTCCTGCAAACGGACGTCACCACCTCCGGTACGGCCTTCGTCATCGCCAACAAGAACATCACCTTCGACCTGAACGGGCACACGATCACCTACAACAACGCCGCCCCCATCACGGTCCCCAACGGCAATTTCGGTGCCGACCCGATCGGGTCCCACACCGTCACCGGGTGGAAGCTCTCGGGGGCGCCGGCTTCTCAATTCACCGTCTCGGCGGATCAGCAGTATCTCTACAGCCCGCAGGTCCTGAACTGGACCGTGCCCACGGGCACTACACCCCAGGTGATCCGAACGGCCTCGACGATCCCGATCCCGGTCGCGAATCGGACCTACACGGCCTCGGTCGCAGAATCCGGACTCGGCAGCATCGGCGATTGCAGCCTCCAGCTCCAGGTCATCGACTCGGTGACGGGCCAGCCCGTAGCCAACTGGCGGCAGATCGGAGCTCCCACCATCGCCCAGGCCGATTGTCCCAGCGTTTCCTTCGTCCCGAGCAACACCGATCCGGTCTACATCCAGATCACCATGACACCCTCGCAGTCCACGGGGGCCTCGGTGACCATCGATCGCGTGGTCCTCACCCAGTCCATGGACTACGGAATCCTTGCGACCATCACGCCCCCGGGTACCGGCTGGGCCCCGTCCGCCTGGGGCGGGAATGGCCAGGCCAACGGCATCGAGAACCTCCCCGCTTCGATCCAGGGCGTCTATCAGAACGTCTACGCACCGACCATCAACGGCCCCGGGAGCGTCGTCCAGGGGCAGGCGGCCGGCGCCTACTGTACCAACATCGATGTCGCCGCGACCCGGGGGCCCGTTGTCGTCAACGGCGTTACGACGTACACGTCCGGCGATGACACCGTGGCGATCGATGCCTCCAATACGGACTCGTCGCTCACGGACCCGAGCAATTCGCGCACGATCGAAAACTGTACTGTGAATTACGCGACCACGGTGATCAACACGATCCGCGCGGCCGCACTTGCCTCAATCGAGATCTCCGGCTATTCCTCGGCCCTGGTGAAGGGCTGCACGATCACCAACAATCCGCAAACGGGCATCCGCGCGGCGGGAGCGGGCCCCGGCATCTATCAGACCATTGAGGGCAACACGCTCACGCCCAACGTACACATCACCAATGGCTACGCCCTGTCGCTGGGCGGCAGCGACATCAACTGCCTCAACAACACGGTCGACACGAGTACCACCGGTTCCTCGCGGGGAATCGGCATCGGGGACGGATCCCTCAGCAACTTGAACATCGGCGGCAACACGATCATCGTTCGCGAGGCCCCCAACCGCGAGTATGGGAATTCGGGGACGACAGCCCGTGCCCTGGAGATCCGTTGCTACGCCCCGAGCACGCTCACGAACATCGATGTGCACGACAACACTCTCGAGGCGATCACCGGGGCGGGTCTGATGGAAGGCGCAGTCGGGACCCGGATCGTCCGGATGCCGAGCGGCTCGTCGGGCATCGCCTTCACCAACAATACATTCAAGGCCATCTGCGTCGGGCCGACCAATCCGGGCTATGGGCTTCAGACCGGCTACTACGCCAACGCCCTGGAGATCGACGACTCGGAGGTCACATCCCAGAATGTCATCCTTTTCCAGGGAAATACATTCGATTCCAACGGGGCGGGCATCACACTCGGCGGCCAGGCGGGCGGGGCCGGCTGCCCCGTGAACAATCTCCTGTTCGTGAACAGTACCTTCAAGGCGACGGCCGACCCGACCGCCTTGCCGGAGCCGTTCTACTCGTACGATTTCGGCGAGCAGGGGCAGTCGTTGGGTGGCATCCAGATCTACGGGTCCACCTACCAGAATGGTGCCACGTCCGCCATCCGATTCGTCGGCAGTGGGCAGAAGAGTGTGACGATGGGCTGGGTGTTGACGGTCCAGGTCCGGACCGCCCAGGGCGCCCTGCTCTCGGGGGCGACGGTCGACCTGCTGGCGGCCGATGGTACGATCCTGGGCACCGGAACCACCAACGCCCAGGGGACGCTTGCGATCGATGTCGGGACAGTGCAATACTCGGGAACGACCAACCCGACCCCGACGACGATCGCGCCGAGTGCCCTGTCCGTCTCGCTGGCCGGCTACACTCCGGTCACCCAGTCGCTGTCGCTGAACGGCAACAAGTCCGTCACCGTGAGCCTGACGCCGGGCGGCTGATCCGGGGATCCGGCCGGACCGCTGCTGGAGAGTCCGCATCCGAACGCCAAGTGCGAGGCGTCGCTTGACCCGGCGCTCCTGTGAGCCCCGGGTCGGGCGAGGCCTCGATGCGGACCTTCCGGATGCGGCACATCGCGGTGGGACGGCGCCTCAGTTCCGTGCTAATCCCCCGAGGCTATCGATTGAGACCTCCGAGCGGGAGAAAACGTACTTCCCGGACGGTTCTGGGCCCAGGTCCGCCGCGAATTCCCAATCCACGAGCGTCCCCTCACCCAGATATCTCCGGGTCTCGGCGGCGAGGTACTCGAGATCGTCTCGCTCCCGGAAGTTCGATCCCGCCTTGATCCGATACAGGACCTTGCCCCGCTCTTCCTGCCGGATCTGGACCTGTCCCAGCCCGGGGCGCCGGGCAACGACATAGGTGGCGAGGAACACGCCGGAGACGAGCCGCCCGTCGGAGCCGACCAGGAAATCGGTAACCCGCCCTGCCACCTCGCGGAGGCGAGGTAGACCCCGACCGCAACGGCATGGTCCTTCTTCCCAGGCCCCCATATCGCCGATCCGGTAGCGAATCAGGGGCATGGCGAGATTGAGCAGGTCCGTCACCAGGATCGATCCCGACTCGCCCGGAGGCATGGGATCATCGCCGCGGACGACCTCGATCAGGAGGCCCTCACTAGCGGTGTGCAGCCCTGTGTGTGCGGGGCATTCGCTGGCGATCACCCCGACCTCCCGGCATCCGTAGCGATTGAAGATTTCGCAGCCGAACACATCCTCGATCAGCGCGCGATCGGCCGGGTCGAGGACCTCCGCCGAGGTCACGATCGCCTGGATCCGGGGCTGGTCCAGACCACGGGACCGCAGGAATCGGGCAAACAGGGCCAGGCTCCGAGCGTAGGCCTGGATGATCTCAGGCCGGAACCGAATCAGTGCCTCGCGGAACGCTACCATCCTGGATTCGTCGATGTGCCCGGTATCCAGGAAGATCTGCGGGCCGCTCAGTGCGACGACTAGCTGAGATCGCCAGCTCCGGGCCGGCAAGTCGCGCGGGGCCCCCCAGACGTAGGCGACCCGGTCCCCGATCCCCCATCCTGCCCAGCCGTTGTGCCTCCGCGTGGCCGCCTGGCCCCAGCACCGGCGTTCGCGGCTGGAGTAGAAGGCGAGCGGGGCACCCGTCGAGCCCCCCGTATGGTCCAGCAGCAGATCTTCCTGTGGCCAGCCATCGGCCACCATGCTCTCCAGATGATCCTGGATGTCATGCTTCTCGAGGACAGGGAGGCGCCGCAAGTCCTCGAGACTTCGAATGTTCCCCGGGACCACGCCGGCGGCGAGGAACCGCCGCCGATAGAAGGGTGAACGATCGTAAGCATGCTCCAGCAGCCGCCGGAGTCGCCGGAATTGCAAGGCCTCCAGTTCCGGCCGCGCCAGGAACTGGCTCCTCGCTAGCTCCCGCGAATGCCGGGACAACCCGCGATTTCCCCACTTCCACTGGAGGACAGGATCCGAAACATATCGAACGAACGCCTTGGTCGCCTTCATCGAATGCCCCCCTCCGGGTGACCCGCTCACGCAATCGGTCATCGCGCAATTCGGGGGCGGCCGGCTCGAGCGCAGAGCGACTGCCCCATCCTCCCGAACGTGGCCGCATGGATCGGATAGGACAGGACGCGGCCGACAGCATGGTGAAAGTAATAGCGCAGGGACCCCACCCGTACGTCCTGGTAATACTCCCCGAGCAATCCTCCGAGAACGGCCGTCGACCAGCGTGTGAAATGGTGCGGCGGATAGTCGGTGTTAGAATGGGGGCGACCCAGAGCTCGCTTTGCGACGGCGAACACTCGATTGCGGTTGGGGGTAGTAAGCAGCAGGATACCGCCGGGCTTGAGGAGCCAGGTCATTCGCTCGACGAAGGGTCTCACTTCCGGCAGATGCTCCAGGACCTCGAGGGCGACGATGCAGTCGAACTTCTGGGCTTCGCAGGGGAGATCCAGGATCGTGCCCAGGTAAACCGCGTCGTCGCCAACCAATCGCCGCGCGAGATCGACCGCGCCCGGGGAAAGATCGCAGCCATGGGGCTCGAGCCCGAGCTTCCGTGCCGCCCAGAGCAGCCCCCCTTCGCCACATCCCACATCCAGGACGCTCGCCCCCCGGGACAGGCGCCGGAATTGCGAGACCGCCCAAGAGTATCGCGGGATCTCCCGCAGGAGTCCTTCCAACCGAGCAGGTTCCAGGGCGGCCCTCATCTTCTCCTCATACGGCCGCTGTCCCAGGTGACCTTCCGACCAGATTTCTCGATAATATTGTGTCAGATTCCCCGTCTCCGTGTTGGCGTAATGGAGCCCGCATGACGAGCATTCGAAGAACTCACCTCCGGCAAATCTCTCCACGGTCTTCACACCCTGGCTGTGCTGGCAGATCGGACAGTCGCGCACGATGATTCCTCCCGCCCTGTCAGGAGCACGGTAAGGGCACGCCTCGGCGAGAACTCAGTTTGCCGCCTGAGGCGACATCCCCCCTATATCGACGGGCCGCCCCAATCCGGCCGACTGCGTCGGGTCTCCTGGGTCAGGGCGCGGAGACGCGACCGGATGACCCGAGTCAGCGACCGGGGCCCGAACTCGACGACCAGGGCGATGAACCCGTACGCCGAAAGCCCACAACCGCCCGTCGCCAGCAGCGACGGCCATGTCGAGGGTTCGGCCTCGAGGGAGAGCACGGCTCCCCATCCGCAGGCCAGCGTAGCACCCAGCAGGATCGGCCGCAGAAAGACGCCCCGCGCGTACTCCCAGAGGCCGACGTCGAGGACCCGGCAGGTGTGAATCATGAGGGCGACATTAAATGCGAGATTGGGGATCGTCGTCCCCCAGGCCACCCCCTCAATTCCCATCGGGCTGGCCAGCGCAGTGCTGAGGATCAGGTTGGAGACCGCTTCGGCGATGACAGCCCGCGTGTACCACTCAAGCCGGCCCGTGCCGTAGAGGACCCGGACGCCGGTCGCCAGAGTCATGGACAGGGCCAGCGGAACGGACAGGATGACAAGCGTCGCATAGCTCGCCTCGGCATACCGCGGACCAATCCAGAGCGAGAGGAACGGCCGGCCCAGTGCGATCAGGCCAATCTGGACAGGCAAGGCTCCCCAGAGTACATACCGCGAGACCGTCAGGGTCAGCCCGCGGATGGCCTCGGTCTCGCCACGTGCCTCCATGGCGCTGAAGGTGGGCGTCAGGACCCCCATGACCGACGTGAACAGGCTTTTGGAGTAATTGACCAGCCGGCTGCCGATCGCGAAGAAGGCGATCGCCCCGGGGCTCAAGAAGGCCCCGATCACGATCGCATCCGTCTGGAAGGTGACCTGAGTGCCCAGTCCGATCAGGAAAGCCCTCAGGCTATAGCCCCGGATGTCGCGGAAGGTGGACCAGTCCACCAGAGACGCCGAAAGGCGCAGGTCGGGCAGGCAGCGGTGGACGGCCCACGCCAGCGTCAGGTTTTGCGCCGTGTTGACCGCCGTGATCAGGCAGCCCAGGGCGATCAATCCGCCTCCCCGCCGGATGACGACCACGCTGAGAATTGATCCCAGTGCAAGATACGAGAGCCGGATCGTCGCCGAGGTGGGATAGCGCCCCAGACCGAACAGGACGTTGAGGTAGACGCTCAGCGGCAGGCCCAGCGCCAGGTTGGTCCCCAGAAGGAAGAACATCCACCTCGCCTCGGCGATCAGCTCGGGTGGAAGCCGGAAGAGATAGGGTGCGGCTGCGCCCAGGCCGGCTGCGATCCCGAAGGCTACCACCCCGACCGCGCCGAACACGCAGAGGCACGTGCTGAAGACCCGGTTGCGCCGATCGGATTCTTCCGTCGCCTCGAATCGGGCCACGTAGCGGACCACTGAGGCCGTCAGCCCGAAGTCGAGCAACGTAAGGTAGGCGAGGACCGACTCCACCAGCGACCAGACCCCATACCGTTGGTCCCCCAGCCCGCGCACGATGATCGGCGTGACGAGGAACGCAGCAACGATCTGCGACGCGTAGGTAGACCAACTCGCCAACGCATTGAGGGGGATCTGTCGATGACCGAGACGATTCCGGGAATTCATGAGCCAACTGACCTGGGTTTCTTGACTCTTCTTCAAACTCTCGAGTACGGTCGATCGCGCCCAGGGGCACCCGGTTTACGCATCAGTTCCGATCCGGCTTTCCGATCGGTTCCTGACAAGAGTCCGGATCGCCGGAGGGCGGATTCCCCGGCCTGAGCCCAGCGATCGGGAACCGCCCTACACAAGAGGGCGAAGACACGTCCCGGCCCCGTGGTGTCGCGCACCCGCCACCCGGGCCATCATCGGCTTCCGACGTCCTCATAACAAAGGACATGTTGAGACACGAGCCCAGCGTGGGAATGCGATCGGACCGCCACGTCCCGCGCACGCAGGCTCATTCGGATTCGCTGGCCTGGGTTGCCGCTCAGGAGACGGACCGGCACGGCAAGGGCCTGATGGTCTCCGGGCTCGAACAGATAGCCGGTGTCGCCGTGGGCGATGATCTCCGGAATCCCGCCGACACGGCTGGCGACCACCGGCAGCCCGCAGGCCAGGGCCTCAATGTTGACCAGGCCCGCGGCCTCGCCCCAGATGGAGGGGCAGACAAAAACGTCGGCGGCCTGGAGGAACGGGCTGACGTCCCGCTGAAGCCCCAGGAACCGGACGCGATGCCCCAGGCCCAGTCCCCCGGCCAGTCGCTCCAGCTCCACTCGGTCCGGTCCCGCGCCGACGATCCACAGGACGACCTCCTCGGGCAGTCCGTAGAGTGCGCGAATAGCGACATCGACTCCCTTCTCTGCGATCAAGTTGGCCACCACCAGGAGTAGGAAAGACCTCGAGGCCCCCATCTCGGCTCGCAGCCGGTCGCGGACGGCCGAATCCGGTGCAAATCGATCAGTGTTCACAAAATGGATGCAGCGCCGGAGGTTCGGGAGGAGCCCCACCCCGCGCTCTGCGCGATGGTACACATAATCGCTGACGCAGAAGATCCGATCGTAGCGGCGGAGCGCCCATCTCCTCGCCGCCCGTTTCATCCCGCGCCCCTCGACCACATCCCGGCCGCTGCGGGAGATGTGATCGGTGTAATAGTGACGGACCCCCGGCGCCAGGACGGTCAGGGCCCAGAGATACGGATTCTTGATCGGCTCATAGAAATTCCAGTGGACGATCTCGATCGCATGGCGGCAGACGATCCCCATCAGTCGGCGGAGGGTGGTCCGGTCGAATCGGCGGAGGTCGAGCATCTGCGCCTCGACCCCGGCGCGGTTGAATTCGTCAGGGCGGGAGTCCGGATCGCGGCCCGGCAGGAATAACGGGACGAGCCGCGCCGATCGGGACTGGAATTGCCCGGCGATCAGCAGGACCTGCTCCTCCAGGGAGCCAAACTTCCGGGTGGCGTCCAGGGCGGCCGCGTAGAGCACGTTCCTCAGCCGCCCGCCTGCGCCCCTCACCGGGAGATTCGAGTCGCGCGGCGGCTCGGCGAAGGCCGGGGCCAACGCTTCGTCGTCGGGGTCGGACATGGGATCCTCGGGCGCGTCGGGATCGGGTCACTCGACGATCGTGAGGCCGAACGAGGAGCGTTCCGCCTTCGACATGCGCCGCTCCATGCAGCAGCCGCCGAGCCAGTAGCGAGGCCGATCGGCCCAGATCCGGCGGATTGGCGCCGCCTTGATGTTGCCGATCGGGCCCTGACGGCTACAGATGCCGACATCGCCGTTGGACTGAACCTGGAGGGTGATGAGGCCCGCGCACAGCGGCCTCTCGTGGGCCGCATGGGCCGCGGTCGCCACCCGCATCGCCACAGGGTCCTTGAAGTAGGGGATCATCACTTCCAGGTCGTGCAGATCGTTGGCGATCGGGAATCCTCGCTGCTTCATCTCGATCAGCCGATCCACGACGGCGACTGCCCTCGAGGGTTCGGTCGGCCAGGTCGGGCTGTGCTCGTACCAGTGCGGGTCCTCGGGGGTGTTGTAATTCTGGACGATCGGCTGATAGTAGACTTCGAGCCCGTGGTCCCGCGCGAAGGCGGCGACGTCGCAAACGCCGTCGAGGTTCTGCTCCATGATGACGGTCTTGAGTCGGATTCCGAAGTCGAGCCGCCTCTCGTTCCGAACGCGCTGGAGTGTGCCGATCGATCGGAGGACGGTGTCGAAGAAGTGATCGCGGCCTCGGACTTGGTCGTGGACGCCGCCGATCCCGTCGAAGGAAATCGTGACCCGCCAGGGATTGGCCGCCGCCAGGCGCTCGATCCGGGACTGGTCGAGCCAGTAGCCGTGGGTCAGGTGCTCGATCAGCAAGCCCAGCGACGAGCCATGGGCGACCAGGTCGGTAGCATACGGCATCAGCAGGGCCTCGCCGCCGGTGATGACGACATGGACCGGCCCCAGCCAGCGCCTCAGGTCCCCCAGCAGCCCCTTCCATTGCTCGACAGCAGGCTGGTCCTCGCGGCCGCGATTCTTCCAGATGTCGCAGTGCACGCAACGGGCGTTGCACCGCTCGGTCAGGAGGATGGCGATCGAGGTCGGTCGGCATAGCGAGGCCAGGTGGCCGCCGCAGGCCGTCCGGAGCCGGTAGTTGAACGCCTTGTAGATGCGCCCGTAGGTCCTAGCGAGTCGATTCGCCATCGTTTGCACCCGGGGACCGGGACTCCTGATTGAGCAGGCACTTGCAGAACATGTATTTTCCGGAGGGCTCTCGGGGGATGGACTCCACGACCTCGTAGCGGACACGCATCTTGCCGCGGAAGATCTCACGGATCACCGCCTCGAAGTGGTGCCTCTCGTCGGTCGCCGCGGCCCGATCACGGACGATCCGTATCGTGAGCTCGTCGATCGACTTCTGGAGGAGCTGGACCTGGCCGACCCCCGGCCCTTCGGCGATCAAGTAGTGGCAGAGCGAGGCCCCCGAGACGTACGATCGATCGTGGGGTGACACCAGGAAATCGCTGATCCTGCCGGCCTGCATCGACATCAACGGAAGCGCTCGTCCGCAGGCACACGGCCCCGGCATGAGGCTGCCGATGTCGCCGATTCGGTATCGGATCAGCGGCATGCCGCGGTTCTCCAGGTCGGTGATCACGACCTCCCCAGGCTCCCCCGGCTCGACGGGACGATCGTTGTGGAGGCATTCGACGATCAGGGATTCCGCGTTCAGATGCAGGCCTCGGTGCATCTCGCATTCCCCCGCGATGTTCCCGCACTCACGCGAGACATAGCAGTTGAACACGGGACAGCCGAAGACCTCCTCGAACAGAGCCCGCTGAGCGTCCAGGAGCGGCTCGCCCACGGTAATGATGCCCCGGGGCCGGACAGGAGCCCCGCCGTTCTCATTTAGATGCTGGGCCAGCAGCCACAGGGGATTGGGGAAAGCCCGGATCAGCGTCGGGGCGAAATCGCGAAGGCGCCGGGCGTGCTCCGCCAGGGTCAACTCATCCAGCCGGCCGCAATACAGCATCAACCGCCGGTCGAGAAGGGCATTTCGCAGCCGGGTCCTGAGGGTCAAGGTCCCGGCGAAGTCCTGGATCGCCGGCCAGACAAAGGCGATCGGCTCGCCAACATCCCAGCCGGCCCAGCGGTTGAACCGGTATTCGAGGGCGATCTTGGGATTCAGGCACTCCGCATCCTGGTAGAAGGGGGTGTGCTCGCCCGTGGAGCCGCCGGTCGCCGAGCGATGGAGATACCCCCGTGGGACATTGGCAGCGACCATCTCCTCCAGGTGCGCCTTCATGTCGGCCTTGGTAAGAGGCGGCAGGCGCCGGAGATCGGAGGGATCGCGGATCTCCTCGGGATGGACCCCGGCCTCCCGGAATCGCTCACGGTAGAACCTTGAATTCTCGTAGGCATGCGCCAGCAGGCGTCGCAGCTTAAGGCTCCGTTCTCGCTCCATGAGCGATGCGTCGCCGTATTGCGACCTCTCCAGGCGGCGGAGGAGGGGCAGGATGCGACGTCCCTCGCGCCATTCGTCGATCGGCAGGAGCACGCCCTTGATCAGTCGGCTTCGGATGCTCACGATCGTCGCCCTCGCTCGGGGATGGGACGGGCGATGGAGGAGTTGGGCGAGGGCCGGACTTAATCCCCCTCGACCGCATGCGGTATCAGGCCGTGATGGAACAGCCGAACCTCGAGGCGTCGAAGGAAGGAACGCGATCCATAGGACCAGTCCCGCAGAGCGGCCGCCCGCCGGGATTCGGCCCTGTAATCGCCATCCAGGCGGCGGCAGAGCCGATCCCACTCCGCCAACCGGGCCGGCGTCTCGTCGGGCGCGACCTCGCGCCCCGGCGTCAGTCGCGCCGGGCGGAGCCGGGCCAGGGCAGGCCCCCCGGGCCGCAGGACCGCCTCAACCCAGCCCGCCCGCCGGCATT
Source organism: Planctomycetales bacterium (assembly GCA_027452145.1). Classification (GTDB taxonomy): domain Bacteria; phylum Planctomycetota; class Planctomycetia; order Isosphaerales; family Isosphaeraceae; genus JAKAUH01. Next base: position 22,723 of record DAIDHB010000256.1, on the reverse strand, counting down.
CTCGCTGGATCCGGAGCTTGCAGCAGAAGTGCTCGCCCTCGTCGTTGCAACCCCGCCAGTACATCTCCGAGAACAGAAAGTTCCCCAGGCTGTAGAAGACCGGGACGCCCGAGATCCACTCGCACGGCTGCAGGACGTGGGGGTGATGACCCAGGATCAGGTCGGCCCCGGCCTCGACCATTCGCCGGGCCGTCGCCCGCTGCTCGGGCGAGGGAAGGCGACACATCTCCTGGCCCCAGTGGACCTGCACCACCACATGATTGACCGCCGATCGGAGGGCGCGGATCGCCGCGCAGCAGGCGTCCACATCGAGCCTCGCGACGCCGGGACGCTGCGGCCCGCTGGGCATCGAGGCGCCGCTGCTCGGGTCGCAGTATGCCAGCAGGCCGATCGCGAGCCCGTTTCGCTCCAGGACGACCGGAGCATGCGCTGAGTCGGCATCAGGACCCGCCCCGTGGTGGGCGATCCCGGCCCCTTCCAGGCTATTGATCGTCTCGGCCATCCCTGCGGGGCCGTAATCCATCGTGTGGTTGTTGGCCAGGCTGACGCAATCGAACCCGGCCCGGACCAGGCTCTCCGCGGCCCTCGGAGCGCCCCGGAGCGTCAACTTGGAAGGGATGACCTTCGGGGCCGACGCGGCCAGGGGCGATTCCAGGTTCCCCAACCGCAGGTCGGCGCCATCCCACCTGGGAGCCAGCCGACGGAACGGGAAACCCGGACCATGCCGCTCGAGTAACTCGTGGAATCGCCCGTTGTAGGAGATGTCGCCGACCGCGACGATCCGCACCGTAGGCTCGCCCATCGTCCCCCATCCGATATTCCGGACCACAACTCCGGGGCCGCACTCCGGCGCCCGGGTCCGCCGCTCGGCATACCCTTTCGGCATGCCCTCAGGGAAGGCCTGCGGCCCCGGCCATCTCGGCCGATCTCTCGCCCTGGATGGCCTCCAGGCATCGCACCGCGCACTGGCTGAAGGCAGCCATCCACACCCAGTGATAGAAGAAAAGGTTATGACCGGCGACCCCGCTGACGAAGAGCAACAAGATCGTATCCCGGTAGGCAAGGCTGAAGTCCGAGAGCATCACGAGCCTCCGATCGCCGTCCACGCGTGACGCCGCCCGGATGCGCCGGCCACCAGCCAGCATGACGGACACCATCGCCACGAAGGCGATCGTGCCCAGGACACCCGTCTCGCCGAGCACCTGCCCGGCCAGGTTGTGCGCCTCACCGCCTTCCCCGTCGTAGTACTCCTTCCGGAAGGTCCCGAAATTCCCGATGCCGACTCCAGTCACGGGGAATTCGAGCACGGCGGCGCAGCCGATCTGGAATCCCAATCCCTCGAACCGACTGCTCGCCGACTCCATTGCTTGCCTGTTCCCGGCGCCCTTGTCCCAGAGCGTTCGAAGCCGGTTCTGGCTCGTCTCCGGCATCACCGCCCAGATGATCAGGATCAGGACTACCGAGCCGGCCAGGCAGGCGAGCTTCTGCATCGCGCTCCGCCCCCAGGTGCTCGCCAGCAGGAAGAAGACGATGGCCTTGGCCATGCCGCTACGGCTGTTGGTGGAGATTACGCAGGCCGCGGCCAGCAGGAGATACGCCGCGCTGGCCACGACGAATGGCTTCCGAATCCAGCCGTCGAATTCGCCCCGGGCCCGGAACACCGCGTAGAACGTCGGCAGCGTGAACGTAACGCACCCAGCGAACTCGTTGACGTCGCCGTAGGTCAGGTCGATCCCCTTCATCCGGGCAACCCCCTGGGCCCAATCGTGCCGGCCGTTCACCTTGAATTCCCAGAACGCCTTCGCCATGTAGAGGAACCAGACGAACATCCACCAGGCGTTCATGGCCAGCAAGTCGCGCGGCGTTCGGATCACCGCGCCGAACAGCCAGAACCAGATCAACACAGTACAATATCGGTATAATTCATATGCAGACTTCTCCACGTCCAGCCCGAGTGTCGCCGACAGGATGACGACGGCCAGAAAGCCCAGGAGTGTCATCGCCTGCCCGGTCAACTGGAACCAGAAATGGCCGCCCAGGAGGACTGCGAGAATGGTGAGGATGGCAAAGGTGCGTTCGATCGGGAATTCGGCCATCCAGGGGAACAGGACCTCCCACGGCCGGACCAGGAACAGAGCCATGTAGAAGGCGACCATCCAGAAGGCCGCCGACGGCGGCGGGGGTTCGCCCGGGATGTGCGTCCCGTCGCCCCGATGCGGCCCACCAGGCCGGAGGCCCCAGTCCGCGGCCGCGATCGATCGTGGGGGGGAATTCATCGGCTCTGGCCTCGACCCAGAAGGCGGCAATAGAACTCCTGCAATTCGCCCGCTTTTGCGTTCAGGCCGTGGCGTTCCACGGCGCGGCGCTGGGCCGACTGGGCCAGCCGGCTCGCCAGCGCCAGGTCGTCGAGCAGGCGGCAGATCGCCTCGGCGAGCCGGCCGGGATCGGCCGGCGGGACGAGCAGGCCGTGGACGCCGTCTCGGATCAAGCCGACGTTGCCGCCGACGGCGGTCGCCACGATGGCCCGGCCTGCCGCCATGTACTCGAGCAAAGCGTTGGAGAGCCCCTCGGACTGCGAGCAAATCACGGCGACGTCGAGCTGTCCGAGCAGCCCCGGTACATCCTCAACCGAGCCGAGGAACCGCATCCGCCCAGCCAGCCCCAGGTTGCGGGCCAGTTCCTCGAGGCCGGGCCGTAGCTCGCCCTCGCCGGCGACCCGAAACTCGACGTCCGCATGCCGGCCCGCCACGATCGCGGCCGCGCGGACGAAGGACTCGGGGTCTTTCACCGGCCGCAGGTTGGCGACAAGGCCGATGCGCCGGGGGGCCCCGCCATTCCGCCCGGCCTCGGGCAGCGGCAGCGAGGCGAACCGACCCAGGTCGATCCCGTTCTCGATGACCACGACTGTCTCGGACCGAGGCCGGTAGGTTCGCAGAACGGCCCCCCGAACTTCCTCGGAGTTGACGAGCGTGGCGTCGACCAGCGGATTATAGAGGCGGCCGATCCATCGATCGATCGGTCGCATCCAGTAGCCCAGATCGCGGACAGTCCGGACCACCCGCGGCACGCCCGCCAGGCGGGCGAGCGGCGTGCCGAAATAGGTGCTGTCCGGGAAATGCGGCTGCATCACGTCGATCCGATGCAGCCGCAAGAACCGGACAAATCGCCACGCCGCGGCGAGTGTCGACGCCGACCTCAGCCGCCGGATGCCCAGTCGGAGCACCGGACAGTCGCCCGGCTCGAGCGAGCGCGAGATCGGGTCCTCACCGTCGAGCAGACAGAGGTGCGGCTGGACCCGGCGCCGATCGAGGGCCTGGATCATCGTCCGGAGCTGGCCTTCGGTTCCGGCGGGGCGGAGTCGATCGATCAGGTAGCAGACGCGGATCGTCCGGTCCCGTCCCACCTCGTCCGGGGGCCCTGCATGGACAGGCCCCCGACCGGGGGTATCGTGGCCGCCCGGCGTCGGGCGACCCTGTCGCCGAGCGTTCGGGATCATGTTGCACCCGTGGGGACCCCGTCGCGCGTAGAGGCCGCGGGACCGAGCTCCCGAAACAGCCGCTCGAACGACTTCGCCAGACTCTCGAACGAGAATTCGCGAAGGACCCGCACGCGGCCCCGGCGGCCCATCTCCTGGCGCCTCGGCTCGTCGCGGACCGCGTCGAGGATCCGACGGGCCAGTTCCGGCGGGCGACCGGGGGGGACCAGGTAGCCGCTCACGCCGTCCGCAACCGCCTCGGGCGTCCCACCCACCGCCGTCGCCACGACGGGAACCCCTGCGGCGAACGCCTCGAGCACTACATTGGGGAGCCCCTCCGTGTAGGAGGGTAGGACCATCAGATCCAGATGCGGCAGGAAGCGGTCGAGATCCGTTCGGAAGCCTGCCAGGACGAACTTTCCCCTTAGCCCCAGCCGATCGACCCGTCGCTCGATCTCGCCGCGCAGGGGGCCATCCCCGAACAGGACGAAACGTAAGCTCGAGTCGTCGCGAAGGGCCAGCGCCGCCGCCTCCGCCAGGTCGCCGAAGCCCTTCTCCGGGCTGAGCCGCCCCGCAGCACCGATGAGCGGGCCCGACGACTCCCGGAACCAGTCCCGCAGCTCCGCCCCGCCTGCCGTGTCCGGCATCTCGAAGCGCGTCGCCTGGACCGCGCAGTGGATCACCACGATCTTCTCCGCCGGGACCCCGTCGCGACGGGCCCTGGCCGCCTGCCCATGCGAAACGCAGACCACGCGGTCCATGTGGCGTATCGCGACTCGATCCAGGGCTTCATAGCAGCGGACGCGGAGGCTCTCGCTCGTCCAGCCGTGCGCCAGTGCGACCGCCGGGATGCCGGCCCGACGTGCAGCGATCAGCCCGAGGATGTCGGCCTTGTAGCCGTGAGTGCAGGCCAGGTCGGCCCCACATTCCTTCAGAAGTCCCGTCAGCTCGCTCGTCGCCGCGAGCAGGTGCGGTGTGTCGTGGGACAAGGCGCGGGCAGGGAAGCCCTGCTCACCGGCGGCCTCGAGGAACGCCGCGCACTTCCCCTTCTCGCGGAACGAGAGGAACTCGCTATGGAACTCCTCGGGGAGGCTCTGGGCCAATCCCAGCATCTGACGTTCGACGCTGCCGAGGAATGTCGACGAGCCGATGTGGACGATCTTCATCGGGATTCTGGGGCTGGGGGCACGATTCTGCAGGGAGAGTCGAAAGTTCGCCATGTGGATCGCTCAAGGCAACTGGACCCAAGGCCCAGAACGACGAACGGTGCCAGTCCTGCCAGACGGCGCGGAATGATCATCGGGAAACATTATTCTCCGCCTCCTCGGCGAGACCAGGATCGGATCCGGCTCCAGCGATCCTCGCATCGCCAATCCCTCGGCACGACGGTTATCCGGCGATAAGTCCCTCGAAGACGGCGTCGAGCGCGGCGACGGCCCGGTCGATCGAGAACCGCCGCCGCGCTTCCGGCACATAGCCCCGCGCCGCCGCTGTCCATGGGGCCTCAATCGCGGAGCGGAGGGCCGAGCACAAGGCCTCGGCGTCGCCCCTCGGGATGACCATCGACGGCGTTCCCGCCAGGACCTCACGCAGCCCGATGCAGTCCGTACCCAGCACGGGTACGCCGGCCGCCATGGCCTCCATGGGGAGCAGCGGGCAGGTCTCCGACAGCGAGGGAACGACGACCAGGTCCAGGCCGGCGAGCAGCGGCGCGACGTCGGGCACAAACGCCCGGAAACGGACCACGTCCGAAAGGCCGTGTCGCTCCACCTCTTTCCGGTATTCCCGCTCGAAATCGCCCGATCCCACGGCCACGACGCGGTAATCACGCGACGGCCGCCTCTCGGCCATCCGCCTCAGCGCCTCCACGAGGACCAGGAACCCCTTCTCCTCCATGAACCGCCCGAGGTAGCCGACCAGTACCGTACCCGCACCGGCACCCAGGAGTCGCCGCAAATCGTCGTCGCCCCGAGATGACGGTTCGGCGAACCGGTCGACATCGATGCCATTGGGAATCATCACCACCCTCCCCGGACGTCGGGCGAGTCCCGGGAAATGTTCGAGGTAATTGCTCCGCGCATCCTCGCTGATGGCAATGAACCGATCGACCTGCTTGACGAGCAACCCGATGGCCCGGAGCTTCCATCGGCCCCGCCAGCCGGGGAACTGTTCGGGTCGGATCACGTAATGCGAGGTGAATACGTGGGGAACACCGATGCCGAGGTTCGCCAGCACCGATTGGGTCGCAGCGGTGAACCCGTGGGAATGGAGGATCGAGTAGCGTCCGGTCCGGAGTTCGCGACGGACCGACCGACCGAGACGGCATCTTCCACCTGGGAGCGCCACCCGGACGAACTCGCTGCCTTCCCAGTGGCCAATCTCGCCGGCCAGCGACTCGAACGACTGATCGTCGGGCCCGACGATGGTCAGCCGGTAGCCTCGCTCGACGAGCCTCGGGTAGTTATAGCAGATGTAGGAGCGGATGCCTCCGACCGGCCAGCGAAGGACGCAGAGGATCCGCTTCGGTCGAGGGGCGGAGTCCCGCCCCGATGACTTCGGCCGAACCACGACCTGCTGACCGGGAGGGAAATTCCAATGTGCCTTGCTCACGGAATATGTCCCGCCTTTCGACGGCGCCCAGGCGAGCAGGTCCGCGCGGCAGGCGGCCTTCAAGGGTCCAAGCCGCCAGGGATGAGAGACGACCATCGCCTTCGGTGATCCCTCGGGCTCGAGTCGAGAACTGGGTGATGCCGGGGACGACATGCCGCCGGCCTCGCGTCGATGGTCCGCGTCCCCGCCCCCCCGCCCCAGGAATGACCGATTCCCACCGCAGACCGGGGGAGCTTCATCGTCCCGCGAGAGAACGAGTTCGAATCCCCGGGGTGGCCGGCCTAACCATCGAAACCTGTCCCCGTTGCACGCCCATGCTGCCGATCGGATCGATGCGATGGTCGTCCCGTCACCGGCGATTTATCCGGTTCGGAGCGGACGGCGGGGAGCCCGGCCGGCGGATGGACTTCTCCCACAGCAGAACACCAGATCTCGTCCAGCCGTTCGGCAAGGACGTCCCAGTCGTAACGCTCCTCGACGAGGCGGCGTCCCGCGCAGATCATCGGTGGAATCGCGGCTGACTCTCGCCCGAGTTCCAGGATCGCCCGGGCCATGTCCTCGCACCGCTCCACCAGTACCAGATGTTCGCCGTCGCGGACCTCCAGCCCCTCGGCGCCGATCCTCGTGGATACGACCGGGGTCCCCGCGGCCAGGGCCTCGAGGATCTTCAGTCGCGAGCCGCCGCCTATCCGTAGAGGGACGACCATCACCGACGCCTCCGCCAGGAACGGGCGGACGTCGGGGACGTCGGCGTGCAGTTCGACGCTCGGCTTCGCGGCCGCCGTCCGCCGCAAGGATTCCGGCGGGTTGCGGCCGACCAGGCAGAGCATCGCGGCCGGATACTGATCTCGGACCGCGGGGAAGATCTCACTCAGGAGTCGGTCCACGGCATCGAGGTTTGGCCGCCAATCCAGACTCCCAAGGAACAGAATCCGGCCGGGGATCCGCCGCGAGGCGTCGGGGCGGAAGTAGCCCGTGTCCACGCCGTTGTCGACGACGACAACCTCTGCCGCGCCGAAGTCTTGACGGATTCTGTCGGCGTCGTCCGGGCTGACAGCGATGACCCGATCCGCCTGCCGGAAGACGGCGCACTCGAACCGCCGGTATTTCTGCCACTGGACTCCGATGTACCATCGTCGCAGCGGGTTGGCCTCGTTCTCGTAATACCGCCGCCAGATCTGCGACTCGACGTTGTGCGCCATGATCAGCAGGCGGCCACTTTCCAGCGACCGGAGCGAATGGGCATAGGGGGTCCACTCGGCCTGCCAAAGGTCGATTCGCCGTCGCGATCGCAGGTCGCAGATCGCGCGCCCGAGGGCCCGGCTGGTGTGCGACGCGACCGAGTATGGCAGCGGCGAGAGCAGGTTGGCCGCCAACCGGGCCTGAAACCACGGGCCCGACTTTGGCGGGATCGCCCGATCGACCACGATCGGCTCGATGCCCAGGTCGCGGAAGACGGCCTCGGCCTCGGACGCTTCTCGTGGGTCGGCGTTGCGATGGCAGACGTAAGTGATCCGATGCCGCGAGGCCAGCCGGCTGACGAGCTGGAACGTACGGATCCGCTTGCCGGAGTTCAGCGGGTACGGCAGTTCTTCATCGACGATGGCGACGTGCATGCCGGTTCAGCGTGCTCCCGGACCGAGCGACGATCGCGACGACGCACCTCGACCGCACAGGCTCTCCATCAGTACTCCCCACCCCGCCCCGGCATGCACGGCCGCGAAGACCCACGGGAGCCATCCCAGCAGCCGGGGCTCGCCTCGGCGCGCGGCGATCACGACGGAAGTGGACAGAACCGCGGCCAGATAGACGGCGATCGCGACGCCGAAGATCCACCACATCGGCGGCAAGGCGATGGCCAGCACCGGCCCGGTCAGCAGCCCGGCCAGCCAGGCCGCCGGGAGGAAACCGCCCGGCGAGAAGGTCTCGGGGTGCTTGCGCAGCAGTCGGACCCGTCCGCGTCCATAGCGGGCCATCTGCCGGAATAGACCGGCCAGGCTCGACCTGGGGAAGTACCGCACCCGAACCTGCGGCGTGAAGAAGCACCGCAGGCCCGCATGGTCGACCCGGCAGTTCAGCTCGACGTCCTCGCAGGCGTCGAATCGCTCGTCGAACCCGCCGACCCGGTCGAAGACCTCACGGCGATACGCCACCGCCACGCTCCTGGCCGGGACGAACCGCTCCTCATCCGCGTAGATGAACGAGGCCGGGTGATGCCCCAGCCACGACGACCGCGCCGCCGCGATCGCACGCTGCAACGTCGAGGAGCCCGTCACGTCCAGCGGCTGGGGGCGGCCCAGACAGTCGGCCCCGCTCCGCTGGAATGCGTCGACCATGTTCCGCAAGTGATCCCGACCCTCCAGTTCGCAGTGGCCATCGATCACGACGATCAGCTCGCCCCGGCATGACGCCAGCCCGACGTTACGCGCCGCGCTCGACAGCCGCCCGGGGTTATCCAGCACCCGGACCTGCCGATGAATCGCAGCCATCTCCGAAACGATCATCCGCGTCGCGTCGTCCGACCGGCCGTCGACGACCAGCACCTCGAACCGGTCGACCGGATAGTCCTGGTCCACGAGTTGCCGGATCGTCCCCGCGATGAACCGCGCCTCGTTTCGCACCGGCACGATCACCGTGACGAACGGCGCCACGTCCGATCGCCCCGCGATCGTCCCCGCGGCATCCGCCTCGCCCCGGCCGAGGACGCCGGCCTGCCCCGTGCCGGGGGCCCCGATCGCCGGAAGAGTCGCCGTCGCTGCATCCTCCATCATCGGCCGATGTCTCCGTGGTCGCCGGCCCGTCTCGTCCGCCGCTCGCCCCCCGGGGCGATCCCATGATCGGTCCACCCCAAAAGCCGCGCGGACTCCGTCCCCGTCGGTTGCGGCGCCGCCGCCCGAGAATCGGTCGCTGGGGAAGCACGATCCGCGCGAGGCGGAACGTGCTCGAACGAGGAAGACGTCGCGGTGGACTTCGGGATCTCGATCCACGACTCCCGCCGCCCCGGCACCTCCGGGATGCCACGACATTCGCCGTCGCGCTCACACAGATCACCGTATCATGTCTTCCTCATCCAGTCGTCGTGGCCTCATTATTACAGTTCTATGTCAATCTCACAATGCCGTGTCCTCGAAAAACGACAGACATCTCGATCAAGCGCCCTCGGCCCGCCGAGCCGTCGGCATTTCGAAGGTCGATCACCCTCGAGACATTGTCCCGGCGGCCGCCTCGGGTCGACTCGAACAGCCTGGACGCGGACCGATCCATGCTCCGCGGCCAGATCACGCCCGATTGCAAGGCTCGCCGCGGGTCGCCTCCATCAACACCCGATCGGCCAAGACCGCCGCCGGCGGCGATAAGGTCCGGGGCGACAAGCGCCCTATCGTCGTGGATACCAGCGGATTGCGGCTGGCGGCGACCGACGCCGTCGATGGAACCAGGGCCGCCCGGCAACTCTTCGCGACGAAGCCCGGGAAGAACGATAGGCGAAGGGACGAGATGCAGTCGGTCGACCGGGATCAGAGCCCGGAGTTGGGCCGCTCGTCGCGAGTGAATCGGCTTACAAACCACCAGGCCGCAGAACGGACGTTCGCCTGGCCGGGGCGCTATCAGGGCCTGGGGAGGTCTACCAGCATAAGACGAGTTCGAGCGACGAGGTCGTGAAGATCATGGCGATCCATCCGTGCGTTCGTCAGCGTCCGCCCCTGGCAATCCCGGACGGACGGCACCTCCGGCGTGTGGGACAGCGGCCAAAACAGCACTCGAGAACAACCTGGAACAGGCCCTCATGGGGGCGGACGGCATAACGAAACAGGACCTCGCCGGCCAGGAGCCGGCGAGGTCGAGAGAGCGATGGATGCGGAGACCCATTCCGCTCGGTCGGGTTGTGTCGATCCAGCCCCGCTCAGGCCGTCCGGGCCTTGCGTCGCCGCAGGCCGTAGCCGATCACGCCCAGACCGCCGACGCCCGCGAGCGCGAAACTCGAGGGCTCGGGGGTCACGGCGGTGGTATTGACCGTGATGGTGACGCTGGAATCGCCCGCGAGTGTGATCACAAGCGTCTGGCCAATCGAGAACTTGCCGGGGTTGGTGAAGGCGAGGGTGTTGCTGTTGCCGGAGTTGGTGAATCCGTAAGACCTGGTCGCACTGGTCGAGGGGTTGACCGGATTCCCCACCAACGTTGTACCTATGGTGGTGGGGATTGACGTACCGCCCGTGGGCAGAGCAGTGTTCGTCGTATCGATGACGGAGCTGACAACCACATTGTCCGACGAAGTTGAGTGGCTGCTGCTGGCCGTCGCGGAGAAAGTCGCATAATCGATCCCCCCTGCCCCGACCGTGAAGTTCTGCCCGCCCACGACGATCGTGATGGTAGCCAGCGTCGACGTCTCGTTGTTGATCGCGAAGGTGGTCGTGTTCAGGTCACTGGAGGGAGGATTTCCGCCCGGTGATGTACCATTCCCGCCAAGGCCGGTGCCGGTTCCCGTGGGATCGGTCGTGTTCGTCGTGATCGAGACGTCGAAAGACCCGTAATTGAGCGTCCCCGTCGAGATGTTGCCCGGGCCCAGCCCCGTGTTCGTGACGGTCAGGTGGCCCGTCTGGCTGAGCGAATATGCGAGGTTGATGTCGGCGAACGCCTCGGGCGCTGCCAGGCCAAGACCGGCGATGATTGCCAGTGCGGCCAGAATCCGAGAAGCCGAAAAGATGCGCATGAGCGAGACTCCGCGAGAAAAGGAGGTTTCCTGGACGTAATCGATCTCTGGCCCAGATTTACCGTCGAAACACGCGATCGCAACTGGTGCACATCCTCCTTTCTCCACGAAACGCCTTGGCTTTCCTCATTTTTTCCCCGGCTGCCCACCGCCGATTCGTTGCCGCCCTGGGCATGCGGAATCGAAGAACCGAAAGCGGGTGTGGCCATCTCCGTAGAGGAAAACTGGCAGACGATTTCAGGGTGGAGTTTCAACTGCGAACAGGTCATTACGCAGTTTCTGTATGATCAGGCGCTCGAGGGGATCGAGCGACGGGATCCTGACACCCAGCTCCTCCGCTTTGAGGAACTGCTTGCGAGCCTCTTCAACCTTGCCTTCTTCCCTGAACGCCCAGGCCAGGTGGAGCGCGAGGCTCGGCTTGCCAGGTGCCCGTTGCTGGGCCCTGGTTAGCTCCTCCACCGCCTGTTCGAACTTGCCACCCCGGATCAGCACAACGGCGAGGGTATCGAGCAGTGTTGGATTGGGGCCTTCTATCTCGAGGGCCCTGGTGATCAAGCCGAGGGCTTCATCAACCTTCGACTGGTCTCTGAGGGCCAGTAGCCAGGCCAGGGTGTTGAGGGCCCCGGAGTTCCCGGGTTCCTTCCTGAGGATTCGCCGATACATCGCTTCCGCCTCGTTGAACCGCCCCTGGAGAATCCGAATGATCCCCAGGTCGGTTGCAAGGCCGGAGACATCGGGCCGTCTCTGTACAGCCTCGGCCATCCAGGCTTCGATCTGTCGCTTCTCGACGTCAGTCGTCGACGGTTCGTCATAGAGTGGCAGCGCCGCCGTCGCCACGAGCTCGGGCCGACACGTTGCCCATGCCTTCTCGAGGATCTTCATTGCCTCAGACACGCGATGATGCCGGGCCAGGAACCGGGCCAGGGCGAGGGATCGCTCGGGTTGGCCGAGTTCGCGGGCGACGAAAGCGACGTAAGCCGTCTCGGCTTCCCTGGAGAACCCGTGACGGTCGAGAAGGTCGGCCACGACGCCGATGTCGTCGGGCCGTTCGCGAACTCGGGCCTGCAAAAGCGCCAGGAGCTCGGTACGGCGCTTCCGCAGGTCGAGCAGGCGGGCCTCCAGTTCCAGAGCCGGCCGGCCGTTGGGATCGACCTTCTTCAGCTCGGCCAGCCAGTGATCGGCCAGGTCGATCTGGTTACGTACGATCCAGTGGTTGGCGAAGTGGGCCAGATGCTGGGGATTCCGAGCCCTGGTCGCCAGGACCTTCTTCATGGTATCATGATATTTGGACTCCTCGCCTCGACCCAGGTAGAGATGGGCCAGCAGGAATCGCTGTTCGTCGCCCAACCGATTCGTCCCCGCCAGGTGCTCCAGGATCGCAACGGCTTCGCGGCGACCGGCGGGCTGCGAGGCCAGGATCGTGGCCTTGAGCGATAGGTCCCCCACGCTGTTGGGAGCCTTTGTCAGATTGTTCTCGAGTAACGCCAGCGCTCGATCCCGATCGCCCGGCCGGTTCGTGGCCAGCAGGAGCATGACGCGGGTGCGGCCGGCCCAGTCGATGTCACCTGGTGTTGCGGTCGGACAGGAGGCGATCCGGTCGAGATAGGAGCACGCCGCCTCGAGATGGTTCGATCGGAGATGGACTTCCACGGCGATGCGCAGGGCCGCCAGATCGGCCGCCATGCCTTCCGTATCCATCGCCTGTTGGATGAGGGTCTCGGCCCGGGCCGTATCGCCGACGATGAGCGCGCACTGTGCCAGGGTGAGCGTGGCGCGGTCGGATGGCAAGGCCTCGCGCGCCGCCTCCATCACCGCCTTCGCCTGGCTGTTCTGCTTGACTTGCACCAGGTACTGGACGTACGCCAGCCAGTTTTCGGGGACACCACGGCCCAGCTCCACGGCGCGGCGGAATGCCCTACCGGCCTCGTCATCACGACCGGCGGCCAGGTAGATCCTGCCGAGGTTCAAGTGGTCGGTGGACTTCGTCGAAGTCCCGGGGAACACCTGTTGCGCAAGTTTAATTCCTTTTTGATAGTCGCGCTCACGGATTGCGTCCAGGGCCTGGACCAGCGTGACCTCCGCCAGGGCGGCTCCCTGGTCATGCAACACTTGCATCACCCGTCCGATCTCTGCGCTCCGGCCCTGCTGGTCGAGCAGCGCCACCAGCCTTCGGGCGAACGATGGCTGCACGTTTCCCAGCTCCAGCGCCTTCAGGTATTTCTCGACGGCTCGATCGGTCGAGCCGGTCAGCCTGGCGATCTCGCCGTCGAGGGCGGGACCGATCCAGGAGTTCGGCCGGCTCTTGCTGATTTCAGCGGCCAGATGACGGGCTTCGTCGAGGTTGACGGACGCGCTGCGGCTGGCCTGGTCGATCAGCAGGGCGGCCCGGGCAAACCGCCAGTTGATCCCGTCTTCACCCTCGATCTTGCGAATCCCGTCGACGAGACGTCCGGGTTCGTCTCGATCGCCGGCCATCACCGCCAGGTCGAAGAGCCGGAGCAGGACGCCGATGTTCTCCGGCTGGAGGTCGGCCAGCTCGCGACCATATTGCCGCGCCAGGTTCAACTGGCCGAGCTGGACAGCGACCGACTCCAGCCGGCCTAGCACCAACGGTCGATCGGCGGGGGGAATCGCGGCCCGTTTTTCGGACAGATTCGTCAGGGCTGCCATGGCCGACTTGCCGCCTCGGGCGCCCCAGTAGTCCAACCGGGCCAGGTCGATCTGCAGGCCGGGGCCCAGGTCCATCTCTGTTTGGTCTAGAATCCGCAGCGCCTCGTCGTCGCGGTGCTGGAGTTGGTCCAGCCGGGCCATGGCTAGCCGGTAGGCCAGGTTGCGGGGCTCGCGGGCCAGAGACTTCGACAGCAGCGTGCGGGCCTCGTCGAATTGGTCCTGGGCCGCGAGGACGTCGAGCCGCAGCAGCACGACCGGCTCGGATGTCGCCGAGGCGGCCTTCTCGGCCTCGTCGAGGCGACGCTCGATCTCGGGCCAGTTGCGGCTTTCACGGGGCTGTCGGATCGCCTTGCGGAGCAGGAGCCGGACGAGGTCGATCCGCCATCCGGGGTTCGTCCCTCCGATGGCCAGCGGCGAGAGGGCCTCGATCGCCTGGTCGAGCCGTCCGGATTGCTCCAGGGCCCAGACCAGCTCGAGGCGGGCCGACTCGGCACCCTCCTTCCCCTCGGCGGCCCGACGCAGGGCCTCGAGCCGCTGTTCATCCGAACCGATCTGGCCATGGCACTCGGCGATCATCAAGTTGATCCGCAGGACCAGCTCGGGCGAGGCGCCGAGGACGGCGCGTGCGGTTTGCAGCCCGGCAATGGCCTCACTCCACTTCTTCCGTTGGAACAGCACCTCCGCATCCAGGAACCGTACCAGCGTCTCCCCCAGGCCGGCGCGCCGGAGCTGGTCGATCAGCGCCTCGGCTCCGTCCTTCCCCTCGATCTTCCCTGCGAGGATCAGGGTATCGGCCAGCTCGAAGGCCAGCCCGGACACAGGCCGGGCCTCGAACGAACGACGGAGGACGGCCTCGGCGCGGTCGAGGTGGCCGGTGCGTGTTTCCAACCGGGCCAGGCTTACCGCGAAGGGGATATCCTTCGGGTCGTGCTCGTGCCCCCTGGCAAGATAGGTCCGCACAGCGGCAAGGTCTTGCTTCTGCTCGGCGGCCATCGCGGCCGCGATCAAGACCTCGCGATCATCGGGGGCGAGCTGGAGGGCCTTCGCAATGTCCCGGTCGTCGGCCGGCGGCGCCAACTCCCACGCGTACCGCCACCGATAGGCATGGGCACGACCCGAGGCGTCGTTCCGGGCGATCATGTCCCGGATCGTGGCATCGGCCTGCTCCGCCTGCCTTAGCTTGGTGTTGAGCAATCGCGCCAGGCGGTCGAAGACGTCGACATTTTGCGGGTCGGTCTCGATCGCACGGGCGAACGAGCGCCGGGCGTCCTCGTGCTTGCCCAGAGCCTCCTCGCACTGGCCCAGCAGGTTCCAGAGCTCCGCCCGCCCGGCCCTCTTCGCGTCGCCATCGGCCTGCTCGAGCAACTCCGTCAGCAGCCGACAGGCGTCGCCGTGGCGGCCCAGCTCCATGGCGAGATCGGCGCAGCGCCGCTTCAGCTCTCGATCGCCCGGACTGTGGCGGAGGGCCTGCTCGAAGACCAGGTACGACCGCTCGACCCGGGCGCGGGCCGTATCGCGGCGGTCGACCACACGGGCATACCATGCCCAGGCGGCCGCGTCCCCCGCGCGGAGGCTCAGGTAGCGGCCCAGGACTTCATCCACCTTGTCGAGTGCGTTGGCGGACTCGGCGCGGTGGGCGCGGTCGAGCAGCCTGGCGGCATTCCGGCGCATCTGGAACCCATGCACGAGGTGTATGGCCCCGCCGAGCAGGCCCATGCTCACGAGCAGGATCGCCAGCAGTACCAGGTTCAGCCTTCTCATGATCCGTTCCCAGAAGCTTGTCAGAGAAACCTGCCGGCGATCGCATCGACCCGCGGACTCCAGTGTCTTCGCTGTCGGTCGTCGCCATGGTCAGGAGCCCGCGGCGGGGTTAATCCCCAGACGGGCCGGTGCGGCCTCGAGGCGATCGCATGGCGATCCTCCGGTGTCGCCATGCAGCCTCGAGGCCGGTTCGGTGTGTTACCGCAGGTACTCCAGCTCGGGATTCGGGCCGGGCTGGGGAAGAAGGAGCAGCGTCCGGATGCAGCAAAACGGAACCCCGGCGCACTTAAGTGCCGTGGCGATCACGATGCGGAGGTCGAGCCAGGGGCCCATCGTCGCGACGTAGTACAGGTCGTAATCGAGCTTGCGACGGACGGAATTCAGGTCGGTGTCGGGCGCTTGCTGCACCTGTGCCAGCCCCGTGACTCCGGGGCGAACGGCCAGGCGTCGCCGGTAGTCGGGCATCGCCGCCTCCAGCCCCGGCAGGAACTCGGGACGTTCCGGCCGGGGCCCGATCAGGCTCATCTCGCCCATCAGGATGTTGAAGAGTTGGGGGAGCTCGTCCAGGTGGCTGAACCGGAGGAAACGGCCGACCGGCGTGACCCGGGGGTCACCCGGGACAGACCAGGTCGCCCCACTGAGACGCTCGCTGTCCTGATACATGGTGCGGATCTTGAAGATCGTGAAGACCTCGCCGCCCAGGCCCAACCGGCGCTGAGTGTAAATGGCCGGTCCTCTGGACGTCAGGCGGACCAGCATCATCGACGCGATCATGATCGGGAGCGTCAACACGAGCAGAGCCAGGGCCATGACCAGATCGAGCGCAGGCTTGATCGCCGGGTAGAAACCCATCGCCTCGGACCGAGTGACGATCTTCTCTGCGAAGGGCGAAATCCGGGGTTCCGCGATACTCATGGAGCAAATCCTTTAGATGATCTCACGAGAAAGGCTGCAACATCGCAACACATCGGCCAGGGCGGAGGATGCAGGGCGGGACACAGTTGGTCCGCTGGAATCGTCTTTCATCCTTGACTGGATCGATGGCGGCCCGCTTCGGCGTGGGCCGGCTTCCGGGTCCGAAGGCATCGGCCTGGTCGGCCGCAGGGCACAGCGCCCGATCGAGTTCGGGCAGGAGGACGTCGAGGAATTCCTTGCAGGGGTCGCGGTCGGGTTCGACCGGCGCCCCGCCGGTCTCGCGGACGATGTATAGCTTTGAGAGCATCGGGTCCGACGCGTATTTCCAGCGCACCCCCTCCGAGGCGACCCACCCCTTGGACGTATGCCAGGTCCAGAAGATCCGAAGCACGGACGGATTGGCCCCGCCTCGAGCTGCCAGGGCGGTAAGGAGCTCCGCGTGGGGTCCCTCGCGGTCGCGGGGCTGGTACGAGTACGCAGCGGGGGAATCGAGGACGTAGCCGGCGCCCTGGTAGCAGACGTCGGGCGTGTGGGCGGCGATCTCGCCGGGGAGCCCCCCGAGCAGCAGGACCGAGACCGAGGCTCCGCTCCGGGCGTTGCGGTAGACCCGGGCCAGGCACGCCTCGGCGCCGGCCATCCGGCGTTCGCGCACGCCGAGTTCGAACGGAGTCGCCTTCCAGTCGCCGATGACCATGGGGACGGACTCATACCGGACGGCCAGCTCGACCAACGCGGGGGACGCCCCCCAGCGGTTCGTCCAGACTCCGTGGACCAGCCCTGCCCCGATGATGACGGCCGCAGCCATGGCGATGCGGATGATGCCCATGGGATTAATTCACCGGTTGAGGGGGAACGGCCACCGATTCCGGCACCGCGGCGGCGGACAGCGAATCCGGGTCGTAGTAGTTGTTGCCGTAGGCCCCTCCGTGGACACCGGTGACGACGGCGCCCAGGACCGGCACGCCCAGCCGCTGGAGCCGCTCATAGGCCAACTTGACCTTGATCTTGCTGCTGACGTCGCGAAAGATCGAAAAGACGGCCGCATCGACGTGCTGGGCGATCAGCATGGCGTCGGCGACGGGCAGGATGGGGGACGTATCGACGAGGATGAAGTCGAATCGCCGCTTGAGCTGGTCGAACAGCGGCGCCATCCCCCCCTGCGAGAGGGCCCGGAGGGCCTGACGGTCGCATCGGCCGGAGGTGAGGAGCATCAGCCCGGGGACGGCCGTCGCCACGAGGACTTCGTCGAGGTCGACCTCGCCGCGGAGCACCTCGCTGAGCCCGGGGGCTGCGGGCAGGTCGAAGAGCTTGTGCATCATGGGCCTCCGGAGGTCCGCGTCGATCAGCAGGGTTCGCATCCCGCTTTCCGCCAGGCTGGTCGCCATGTAGCTGGCCAGCGAGGTCTTCCCCTCGCCCGGGGTGGCGCTGGTGATCATCATCGCCCGGTACGAACTGCTCCGCGCCACATGCACCAGCATGGCCCGTGTCGCGTCGACCGACTCCAGCAGCAGGTGACGCAAGTAGCGATCCTTCTCGTTCTCGCGGCGAGCCAGGGCTCCCCGGTGGTGGCTCCGGGCCGGCAGGATCGGCAAGGCTCCCATGACGGCGAGCCCGAGCTCGCTCGGTACCTCGTCGGCGTTATCCACCTTCCTGGTCTGGAGCTCCAGGAACGCGACGCCAAGGATACCGGCGAAGAATGAGCCCAACGTCGCCATGCCGACCATCATGAACCGCTTCCTGGTGTCGGCCGTGCGGGGCACGGTGGCGTCGTCGATCATGCGGATCCTCGGCGGCGCCTCGAGCTCGACGGCGAGGTCCTCGACCTCCTGGGCGATCCTGGTCGCCGCCGCTTCCATCTGCGCCACTTCCTCCTGGTTCGCCTGAAGGTCCAGGGTGTTGGTCGTCAGCGACCGGTTGACGATCGAGATCGATTTGATCTCGTCGTCGAGCCGCTGCTCGAGGTCGGCCAACATCGACAGTTCCTGGCGGATGTCGTCGCCCTCGGCATCCTGATCGATGACGACCTGCTGCTCGGCCCGGCGGCGCACCTCGGTGCGGACTTCCTTGCGACGACGCTCGACCCGTCTGCGGAGGTCCTTGACGGTGTATTGCATCGCCTGGATGGCGGGGTCGGTGACGGCATGCCGGGCGACCCGACGGAGGGTCGCCATCTGGGTCTGAAGCTGCGATTCGCGCTCGGCCAGCTCGGCGGTCAATTCGGCGACGGCCGGATGCCGGTCCACCAACTGGTCGAGCTCGGCCTCGGAGAGGGGCGCCGGCTCGGGCATCGCCCTGGGCCTGGCCTGCTTCATCTCGACCTCGATCCGGCGCCGCTGCGACTCGATCTCGAGCCGCTCCTTCTGGAGGTATTGCAGGTGTTCCAGCGCATACTGCTGCCGCAACGCCAGGGTCTCGCGGTCGTTGGAGCCGACCGACTCGGCGAGCTTGCGCATCGTGTCCCGCTTCCGCTTCAGCAAGTTGGTGTAGTGTTCGCGCATCTTCTTGAGCTGGTCGAACCGCTCCGTCCGCCGCTTGAGGTCAACGTTGACGACCTCGTCCATGTAAGCCTTCTTCACGGCGTTGACGAGGCCCGCGACCTCCTCGGGATCGTTGCCGCTGAGGGAGATCTCCATGACCTCGGAGCCGAACGTGAAGTCGACGACGAGCTTCTGCTGGAGCCAATCGATGGGATCGACCTGGTCCTCGATCATCTTGTAGCGAGCCACCTTCGGGTCGAGGAGGGCTGCGGCGAGCACGAGATGGCTCCTCACCAGGGTCTGCTGAGTGGCCTGGTAACGCTTGTACGAGTCGCCGCCGTGGTCCTGGCTATTGTCGACCGTGCTGAACAGGATCTTGGGCGCGTGAGCGGCGACGTGGAGCCTGGCCTGGGCCTTGAAGGTCGTGGGGATCAGGATCCAGGTCGCCGGGGCAGCCGCCGCCACGAGCACGATGGCAATGCCCAGCGCCAGCGCCGAGCGGCGGCGGAACGCATGCAGCAACGCCATCGGGCTGATGACGGTCGGCGCGGCCGCGGGCCTGCCCGAGGGCCCGGGCCGGGCCGACGGCGACGCCAGGGCCGGCAACGTCGGGTCGGTCGCCATGCGGATCAGGTCGCTGGGTGGTTGGGTTTCTGCGTTCATCGTCGCGCTTTCCTGAGACCTGGCCCTTCGTGACGGGGCTTGGCCTCTCCCGGGGACCTCGGATCAAAGACTCGACGCGCTGTAGCCGTTCCTCGCGGACGGCATCGTGCCCAATGGCCGTCGAGCCTCGGCCAGGACCAGGGCTGTCGGGGCCTCACGCCGGTCCTCGACCAGCAGCCGAGAGAGGATGGCGATCTCGAGCCAGTAGAGCACCAGGGCCAGCGGCATCATCACCCACCCCGCCAGGTCGTGATAAAACGTGGAGGGGGCGTGCCCGCCGACGGTCTCGTGCAGGATGCCGGTCAGGCAGATGCGGGCGATATTGGCCGCCAACGCCACCGGGATCGAGCTGGCGACCAGGACTAGCCGGTCCAGCAACGGCCGTCGCACTACCATCGCCGCGGCCGTCGACAGGGCGAGGAACGTCATCAGCATGCTCAACCCGTTGCACGCATCGACCACGCCGATCGAGGCCTGATCGAGCTGGATCACGTTCCCCTCGGCGAAGGCCATGAAGCCCATCGTCTGGAGGAGATACGTGCTGGCCCCGGTGGCCATCGCCTGCAGCGGCGACCCCAGGGCGGTCTCGATCCGCCAGGGAGGCGGGACCATGAAGGCGAGGAATGCGATCGACGGCCAGGCCCACTTCAGGTACTCCCGGCCCCCCGCGATCAGCGCCAGGCCACCGAGGTAGGGGAGCAGGCTTATGCCCTCCAACCACTGGATGTGGTAATACGCCCCCCCCAGCTCGACGGCCGCCCCGAACACCAGCAGCGCCAGCCCCCAGGAGCTGGGCCCGGCGCACTCACCCGCCAGCCGGCCCCGACGCATCCACAGCAGCGCCGCTGCGAAGATCGGGACAAAATAGCCATGCGCGTATCGCGGGTCACTCGACCAGCGATCGGCCATCGTGGCCAGCGACGGCCAGTAGGACCAGAGCAGGCAAGCCCCCAGCAGCCCGCCGGCAATCAAGCGCGATTTCTTCCGATGGCCTACCATGATCCCGCACCCACCCGGAGGGAAAAAACACGACTGCATGACCTCGATCCCCGACCGTCGCCCTGCGATCCCAGCGGTGGATCGACGCGCGTTCGCGTCGCCGAGCAGCAGCGGGATGGCTCCCCGTGCACCTCGACCCGCGCATGGCACCTGCACCCCGGCCAGCCGGCGATCGTGACCGACCCACTCGACCTAACGGAGGAGCCGACCCATCTCGACGACCCTCGTCAGGATGCCACTGTCCAGGGGCCCCCCTTCACCTTGGGGAGCACCCGGACACCAGGACAATCCCTGGCATCATCGCCAGGCTCAAAACTTCAACTCTTTAGATCCTGTCTCCCTATGTTATTCTCAAGCTTGAACCCTACTTATCTAGCGCTTCCATCGACCTTCTGTCAAGCGCGTTGATAAATAGCAGCGCCATCTCTTACTGGTGCATCCGGCAAGAGGACTGTCGCTCCGGGCCCGACGTAGAACAGGTGTAGCCTCCGAGCAAAGGGAGGTGCACCCATGCCCCCCACCCGGATCGCGCTCCGTGAACTGACGCCCGCCGACGGGCTCGGTCGTCGCCTGCCTCGACGAGATGGAACCGCAGTCAGCCAGGAGCTACCCCGGCCAGGAACCCGTCCGCACGGGGCCGCAGGACTCCGACGGTGCGCACCGCCCGGCCGGGCGGGCCAAGCAGGAAGTCCACTACGGCCGTCGCGGCAAGGGATAGATCCTCGGCGCCTCCCGCCCGTCCGCCGGCGAGGCGATCACCCGCCCCTACGGCATCCGGTCGGCAGTGAACTGGGCCGGCTTCCTCGGCCATGTCGAGGAGTGGATCCCGTCGGAGGTCGAGCGGGTCTACGCGATCATCGACAGCCTCAACGCCCATCGGGCCACCGACGTGCGGCTGTTCTGCCTGACGCAACCGCGGTGGGAATTCGTGTTCCAGCCGAAGTACGCGGCGTACCTCAACCTCATCGAGCCGTGTCGGACCGGCGGCCGGCCGACGGCCTTTGTCTGCTCGAGCCGGTCGTCGCCGCCCGGCCGGACGACTGGCTCACCTACGCCCTGCGTGCCCGGGTGTACCCCGCGCTGGGCCGTACGGCCGAGAGCGAAACCGATGTGGAGCGGGCCATCGCCCGCGGCGCGGACATCTCGTTCGTGATCCAGACCGCCGCCGAGCGGAGCCGGGCCTTGCGTTGGCCCGAGGCGGCCGCGCTCTACGACCGAGCGATCGCGGCGGGGACGGTTCCTTATGAGGTCTGGACCCAGGCCGCGACCGCCCATCTGGAGCTCGACGACGCGGCGGGCTACCGCCGCGTCTGCCAGGCCCTTCGCGATCGGCACCCCGCCGCTATTCCCGAGGCACTCGTGAGCTCAACCCTGGCCAGCTTGCTCATCCTGGGACCCGGCGAGCTCGGCGACGACAAGGTCCTCGGCTGGATCGAGCCGCTGCCGGCGGTTCTGGACTCGTCCCGGAGAACGGCAAACAGGGATTCGTTGCGGGTCCTCGGCGCCGTCCTTTGCCGCGGAGGCCGATACCGCGAGGCGATCGCTCGCGTCAAAGAGGCGATTGCGGCGGGCGGTGGCGAGACTCACCCGCAAGAAGTGTTGTTCCTGGCGTTGGCCTACTACCTCGCGGGAGAACCGAGGAAGGCCAGGGAATTATTGGCGAGCCCCTGGAACGACGAGCCTGATGGTCCGTCGACCGAGGACTGGTGGGCGGCGCGCGGGCGGCGCCTCCTCCGCCGCGAGGTAGAGCGGCTGATACTCGATCCATCCTTCCCGGTCGATCCCTTCGCATCGTGAGAAAGCAATACTATCAAAGCATCGAGATTCGCCATACGTTCCCTCCCGGTCCAGACGGACTGATCCACTGAAGGTTCCGATTTCTGGACCGGGTGCCCGTAGAAGCGGACTGGATCGATCGCCGCACCCATGCAGACGGCGCCCCACGCGCGCACCTCCAGGTCAGCAGGTGCAGGCACACCGCCTCGTGCACCTGCTTCCGCCCGCCGAATGAGCGGCTGGCTAAACCTGCCTCACCTCTGGTACAGAATGCCCCGCCCTCGTTAGGCGTCCGGCAGGAATTAGTTTCCCTGCCGTATCTTTACCACTGGCTTGATCGTAATGTCGTAGGCCGGCAGCGTTTTCGATCGCTCGAGGCGCGCCTCGTAGGTCCTCATCTCCTTGGCCTGGACGCGAACCCCGTCGGGGTAGTCTCCCGCCAGACACCTCACCGTCGGGTGGCGGCCCCTCCACGTCATCCTCAGGGCGCACGCCAGGACTGTCATCAGCCCGGTCAGCAGCACCCCATTCCACTTCTTCTCCAGCGCCGACCAGCACCGTTCGATCGGGTTGTACTTGCTGTGGTACGGCGGATAGTACACCAACCTCACCACCAGACCCGACCAGTCCGCGAACTGCACCATCCGCTTGAGGAACTGCGTCCGACGC
>DAIDHB010000255.1 GCA_027452145.1 Planctomycetales bacterium | reverse complement strand
GGTCAGGTCGCCGCCGGAGTGCGTGAAGGTCGCGACGCGACTGGCGGGGTCGGTGATCGTCTGGAGATAGCCGCCGGAGTAGGTGAAGGTTGTGACGTTGTTGTAGGGGTCGGTGATCGTGGACAGGTTGCCCGAGCTGTAAGCGAACGTCGTGTGAAGCCCATTCCGGTCGATCGAGGCAGTCTCCTGACCACTCGAGTTAAACGTAATTTGGACCCCGTCGGTCAACGTGCGCGTATAGCCGCCGCCGGAATTCTGGGTCAGGGTGCTGAACTCGCCGTTTGGATCGGTGAACGTCCCGCCGCCCGAGCCGAAGCTGCCGCTGAACCAGAGGCTCTTGTCGCCGCCGCCGAGGTCGAGGATCACGCCGCCCGAGGCCGATGTGATCTGCTCCAGCCCTTGCAGGGTCCAGCCGGCGCCGATGGCGTTGCTGGCGTAGTTGAGCACGGTGGCCGAGCCGCTCACCGTGGTCGTTGTCGTCGAGGACCGGATGTCGCCGATCGCCACCGAGTAGCTGTAACGGCCAGTGCTCAGGCCGGTCGCGTTGGCCTGAAGGCCGATGGTCTGAATGTCCCCAGGAATAAACTCGCTCGTGTCGGTGTAATATGTCGTGCCTGCGGTGCCGTTGAACGTGAGCTGGGCGCTGACCTGGCTGGGGATGGCGAGCGTGGAATCGAGCTCGTGGTGCTCGAGAATGATGGGCCGGGCGTCCGAGGCCACCGAGTCGTAGGTGAGTGCGAAGGGTTGGACGTTGGGGTTGTAGCTTGGCAGTGGAATGGTTGTGTCCAATGCTCCGCTATTGGCATCGACGGACACGTTGTGACTGGCGAACGACGGTGCGCCGCCGAGGACGGTGTCGGGTGTCAGCGACGCAGGCCAGCTCGCGGTGCTGTTGCTTCCCGAGGGGGCTCCGGTGCTGATGAGGAACGAGTAGGTCTGCACTTCCTGGTCGCCGTTGCTGTCGGTGACCGTGAGCGTGACGGTGTCGGTGCGGTCGACGGAGAAGCCGCTGGACCACGTGAATTGCAGGTCGTAGGTGTTCGTGCCGGTGATCGTGCCCCCTACGGCGTCGGAGAGCCCGGACGTGTCCCAACTGTAACTTAATACAGTCGTGTCGCGCACCTGGGCCCGCAAATCGACGCTGCCGCCGCGGGTGGCGTACTGTCCGAAGCCCGGAAAGAGCACGACGCCGTTGTTGTAGTCGACCGTATAAACCGGGAAATACGTAAACGTCCCCGACGCCGGCCCCTCGGCTCCCGGTGAGCTGAGGCTGAACAGGCCGGGGTCAGGCGTGGATCCGCCGCCCGATCCTCCCGACGTGCCGCCGCTCGAGGTGATCTGAGCGGCGACGGAGGGGCGCGAAGCACTGTTGGCCGGGGCTCGCGGGGCAGAGAGACCGGAGCCCGCAACGACCGATGGATTGGCGATGGGTGTCTGTGCTGGCGGACGGAGGGCTAATGGCGAAATCGTGCCGGGCAATGATCCACTCGACCCGCTTCTCGGAGCCATCGCGGCGCCGCCGCCGGCCGGGGCGCTGGATTTGGGGAGCTTCCAGCCGAGGGTTTGCTTCTTGCCGGTATCCGCGTCGTGGCCGGGGCGGATCATGGGGATCCAATCGTCGTCGGTCACCGGGCCGTCTGGGGCCTTGGCGCCGGGATCGGGCCGTGCGGAGCTTGAGCCGGCGTCGGGCTTGCTCGCGGCGTGGATCGGAACGACGTCGGCCGGCGCGTGCGAGGGTTTCGTCGCATGGCCCGCGGGGCGATCCTCCTCCGGTCGCGCGTGCGCCACCTGGATATCGGTGTGGAGACCTATGCCCGCGATCATGAGGCCGAGGGACTCCGTGATCATCGTCCTCGGCTCAAGTTGATCGAGCATATTGGTACGTCGAGTCAGCAAGGCACGGCGT
>DAIDHB010000254.1 GCA_027452145.1 Planctomycetales bacterium | reverse complement strand
CCCCGGCGCCACAATCCGGGTCTACACCGGCCCGGCCGAGGGGACGTCGGCGGCCTCGGAGCAGCCCGCCGCCGTGCTCGAGCTGGGCAAGGTCGAGGGATCCCGGGCGATCCGGTTCGTCCGCCCCGGGGCAGAGGGCGGGACGACTGTGGTTGACTCGCGGCTGCTCTCGGCCATCGACCGGCCGGTCGACGACTGGCGCGAGCCCAACATGATGGGCGTGCCGTCGTTCCAGGTCGCCGCGGTCAAGATCGTCCGGCGCGACGCACCGGGCGGCGCGGAGAAGACGATTCGCGCCGCGCGGACGGGGGCCGGCCGCTGGCAGCTCACCGAGCCCCTGCGCGCCCCGGCCGACGGCAGCAAGATTGAGAGCCTGCTGGGCGCCCTGTCGTCGATCCGGGTGGCCGAACCGCCAAAGGGGTATGTCGCCGACGACGTGAAGGATCCGGCCAAATATGGCCTGGGCAATCCGCCCGTCACGGTCGAGGTCACGACGGTCGACGACCCGACCCCGCGGCGCCTCGATATCGGCAAGCCCGTCGACGACCGGCCCGAGCGGGTGTACGTCCGCCAGGGCGGCCAGAACGACGTGGTCGAGGTCGAATCCCGGGCGCTGTCAGAGATCCCCTCCGAGGCGAAGACCCTGCGCAGCCAGGACGTGGCCGAGATCAACCCGGCGAAGGTCGATCGCTTCGAGATCCAGACCCGGACCGACCTCTTCCGCGTCGAGCGCGAGAAGGGCGTCTGGAAGATTACCTCGCCCGAGTCCGAGCAGGCCGACTCGCAGACGGTTCAGAAATTCATCGAGGGGATGGCGGCGCTCCAGACCAGCGAATTCCTCGACCCGCAAGTCGTCCCCGACGCGATGCTCTCCCCGCCGGTCATGACGATCCGAGTGTACCAGCGGGATCGAGACAAGCCGGCCGGCGCGGACGGAGCTTCGCGACTGGTGCTCCAGCTACATACCGGCCGGCAGGACATCGCGCGGAAGACGCTCTTCGCCCAGCTCGAGGGTGATCAGTTCATCCTCGCCTTGCCCGATAACGTGGTCGACATCCTGCCTCGCACGCCGATGGCCTTTCGCGACCGGTCGATGATCCGTGACAGGGCCGAGAAGATCACCAGGCTGGTCGTTCGCCGCGGCGATCGCGTCGACGAGGTGGTCCCCGACCGCACCCCGTTGAATCCGAACGAGTGGAAGATGCTCCGCCCGATCGCGGCGAAGGCCGACGCCGCCACGATCACTCAGGTGCTGATGGCTCTATCCAACCTGCGCGGCGAGGACATCGTCGCGCTGTCGGCCGGGAACGGCCGGGCGTTCGGCCTGGACCAGCCCCTGATGGAGTTGCACTGGGAATCGGACGGCTCGCACTTCCTCAAGATCGGCCGGCCCGTGCCCAAAACGACCGACTTCTACGCGGTCGCCGACGGCCAGCCGATGGTGTTCACGATCCCGTCGCGGACTGTCCGCCTGCTGGATGGCGAGTTCCACGACCATACCGTGATGCAGTTCCCGCCCGACAGGGCGTCGCGCGTGGTCCTGCGCTTCAACGGCCGCACGGTGCACCTGCACCACCGCCCGCCGCAGGCGCGCGGTCAGGTCGAATGGGTGCCCGAGTCGATCGACGACGCCCAGGGGCTCGACCTCTCGCGGATCAACTCGCTGATCGGGGCGATGTCGAGGCTCCAGACCAAGCAGTTCATCCAGTACGAGGGAGAGTTGCCCCCGCGCACTCTGATTCAGAACCCCCGGCTCAAGGTGGAGATCACCCTCGGGCCGAAGAACCCGATCCAGGTCCTGCGGATCGGGGCGAATGCCGGCGAGGGCGAGGTCTGCGCGGCGACCGGCGACGGGCCGGCTGGTCCGTGCTTCTTCCTGCCGGGCCCGCCATGGAACGACCTGATTCGCTCGGGCGAGCGGCTGCCGTCCCTGCCCGACAACGTCTTCGCCACACCCGAGTAATTCGGCCGCGACCCATGTAATCCCCGGCAAATCCGGAAATGACCGCAGGATCCACCCCCCGACCGCCGATCTAGGAGACCAGGCGGTAGCGACATCCCGGCGCGCCGACGAGCCGACCGGCTTGCCGAGGCGCACCGCCTTCGGGACCGGAGAGGATCGGCCAGGCCGGCTCGGGGGGACCGACCATGACGGTCGCAGGATCGACTGCGCGCCGACCCTGGACGCGCACGCCGCGCCGGGCATCCACCCTGGTGGCAATGTCTCGCCGCAAGCGCCTGGCGTTCTTCGTGATGGGCAACCTGCTCGTCCTGGCGGCGTGCCTCGTCGTCGGCGAGGTCGCATTCCGTCTGTTCTATCGCCCGCGCTACTGGATTCACACCG
Source organism: Planctomycetales bacterium (assembly GCA_027452145.1). GTDB lineage: Bacteria > Planctomycetota > Planctomycetia > Isosphaerales > Isosphaeraceae > JAKAUH01. The sequence continues at coordinate 30,315 of DAIDHB010000254.1, read as the reverse complement.
ATCGGCTGATGGTCGGCTCGGGACATACGAACGTCGGCAAGAAGTGGTGGCCCGAGACGACCTACGCGGTCGACGGTTCCGAATTTCGCACCGAGTTCCGCACCAACGCCCTGGGCTATCGCGCACGCCCTCGCCCGGCGCCGGCGGCCGCTGAGCACCCATATCGCATCGCCTTCGTCGGCGACTCGTTTACCGAGGCCATGCAGGTCACCTATGAGGTCACGTTCTGCGACCGGCTCGAGGCGCTCCTCAACCAGGACGGCGCCGCGAGGCCGCGGGTGTGCATCAATTATGGCATCTCGGACACGGCGATCTTCGACTACTGGCACCGCATCGTCCACGACGTGTTGACTCCGGAACCGCCGGAGGCGCTGGTGCTGTGCGTCTACCCGGGGAACGACTTCCAGCCGTCGCCGCCCGCCGACGGATTCGACGCTAGCGGCCGGCCGCTCCGGGACTACTTCCGCAAACCCGGCTGGAGCAAGCACCTGATCGCGTGGGTGAATCTGCATACCAAGTTCGGCTTCTTCCTCCAGCGGTCGCTCCTGAGCATCGGCGCGGCGTCGAAGCGGCCCGATCCCCGGCTGAAGAACTGGTGGTGCGACCCGAAGCGCGCGGCCGAGTTGGCCAACGAGCCGGACGTGAAGCGGTATCGCTCGCTGATGCGGGCGATCGACGAGGAGTGCCGGCTGCGGGGCACGAAGCTGATCGTCCTGGTCGTCGGCCCGGTGGCGAATTACGCCGCGAAGGAGGGCCAGAGCCCGCTCGGCCGGATCCTCGCAAGCTGGGGCGTCGACGCCCCGGTGATCGACGTCGCTATCCGGGCACGGGCCCGCGATCACTGGGCCTCGCTGGTTTTTCCGTTCGACGGCCACCTGAATGAGCTGGGCCACGATTACCTGACGAACCAGTCCATCGGGCCGCTGCGCGAGCTGCTGAACGGCCCGCGCGCAATGGCCCGGCGGTGATGGCGGCTCGAGGACGACTCGACGCTCGCGTCATTTCCCGGGTCGTCGCCGACGGCCGCGAATCCGGATGGCGGCGAAGCCGGCCGCGGCGAGCGCCATCACCGCCAGCGATCCCGGCTCCGGTGCGTTCATCACCAGCGGGTCCAGTGACACGCCCGCCGGTGTCAAAAGCAGCACCGATTCGCCATCGTAGGAATTCGGATCATTGATGTTCGAGTAATGATTCGCCGTTAGCAGGATGCGGCCCTGGTCGTCGATCGCCCCGTACGCGTAGTTGGTGGCGCTGAGGTTGTAGCCGTTGTTGAGCAATACGGGCAGATTCGCCAGGTTCAGGGCTTGTGTGGGATTATCAATGTTGGTGATTTGATAATCCCAATGAGCCCCGGGTCCGCCGAGGGTGCGATTCGTGGATTCCAGCAGGGTGCCCGACTTGCTGAGTTCATAGCCAACGCCCGGTCCGTTGTCGAATCCCGCCAAGGTCGGCCAGGACGGTCCCTGGAGGAGGACGGTGGGCTGGCCCCACGTCCCGTTGGGGTTGGCGTGAAGGGTGAACAGGGTGAAGCGGCCGTCGGTATAAACGCCGCTGTAGTCGAGACCCAGGACTGTGCCGTTCGGATAGACGTCCGCGGAGTAGGTGCGGCTCCATCCCTGGTAACCACCCCCCGACGGCGGCGCTGGCTGCGCGAGCGGCAAGCTGGAGACCGCTGACGGGGACAGTGAGGTTCCCGCGAAGGTCTGGGGGAATGGATAGGCCGTCTGGCCATCGGACGCGAGGACGACCTGGTTACCATTCGCATCCTTCACGAGGTTCGGTACGGGGAGGCCCGGTGCGGCCGCGTTATTGCCCGTACCAAGCACGGTGAGGGTGTAGGAGGACTGAATGGAATCCGCCCCGACCTCGCGGGAGCCCGCGACCCATGAGACGACCGCGACGACGACGAGGATGCGATTGCAGGATGGCGACATGGGACGTCCTTGCCTTCCGTGGCTGTGGGCGGTCCTTGGCATCTGATCGGGGCCGCAGGTCATGGTCGGCCGTCGTAATGCATCGCCTCGTGCCTGTCAAGGTGAAGAGCCCCTGGTTGCCTGAATCCGTCGCCGGACCGGCGGAGCCTGGCTGCATGCATAGCCCGATCGGTCTAGCCAGATCGCGGCCGGAGTATTAGATTTTAGGGGATATTCCACGCCGACACGCGAGGCATCGACTCAACCGGGATTGAGCGCCCTGACGCGCCGCAACACGAGAGACACGTTAGCGCCATGATGATCAAAGCGACCGACATCCGCCGAGGCATGGTGATCACGATGGAGGGCGTGAACTTCGTCGTCCTCGACTTCGCCCACCACACGCCGGGCAACCTTCGCGCGATGGTCCAGACCAAGCTGCGGAACATGAACAGCGGGTCGTTGATCGACAAGCGGTTCCGCTCCGTCGACCAGATCGAGGTCCCCTACGTTGAGACCAAGGAGTACGAGTACCTGTACTCCGCCGGGGACGAGCACGTCTTCATGGACACCGAGACCTACGACCAGCTCAGCTTCTCGCCCGACATCATCGGCACGGCGATGGACTACCTGCTGCCGAACAGCAAGGTAATGGTGAAGTACATCAACGACAAGCCGGTGTCGATCGAGGTCCCCGACTTCGCCGAGCTGACCGTCACCGACACGCCGCCGGCCCTGGCGGGCGCCACGGCGACCAATCAATACAAGGAAGCGACGCTCGAGACCGGGCTGAAGGTCGACGTCCCGCCGTTCGTCAAGCCGGGCGAGAAGATCCGCATCGACACCCGGACGGGTGAATACCTCGAGCGCGTGAAGTGAGCAAGGGCGAGCGGAAGGCTTGAGCCCCCTGTCCGGCGAACGACGCACACGGAAGACAGGGGACTGACGCCCCCCCCTTGCCCGGTCCCGCCCTGCAATTTCCTAGTCCTCGCCAGGAGTCGAAGCGTGGTTGACCCGATCCGGCTGCTCCGCGAGCTGGTGGCCATCCCGAGCGTCAACCCGATGGGACGGCCGCTCTCGGGCGACACGGTCCTCGAGACGCGGATGACCGCCTACCTCGAGTCGTGGTTCCGCGAGCGAGGGATCTCCTGCCGGCGGCAGCCGGCCGCGCCGGGCCGCGAAAACATCCTGGCGTTCTACGAGGCTCCCGGTTCACGCCGGACCCTGCTGTTCGACGTGCACCAGGACACGGTGCCAACCGATGGCATGACGATCCCGCCGTTCGAACCGACCGTCGAGGGCGGGCGGGTGTACGGCCGCGGCTCGTGCGACGTGAAGGGCGGTATGGCGGCGATGCTGGCCGCGTTCGAACGGCTCGTCCGCGAGCGGCCCTCGGGATCAGCCTCGGTCCTATTGGCCTGCACGGTCGACGAGGAGTTCACGCACGTCGGCTCGTCGGTGCTGGCGCAGTCCTCGCACGGCGCCGACCTGGCAATCGTCGCCGAGCCGACACGGCTGGACCTGGTGCACTGCCACAAGGGAGCCCTGCGCTGGAAGGTCCGCACGCGCGGGGTCGCCTGCCACAGCTCGACGCCGCACCTGGGCAAGAACGCGATCTATCGGATGGCCGGCGTACTCCAGCGGCTCGAGGAGCTGGCCGGGACGCTGTCTCGCTCGGCGCCCCACCCGATTCTCGGACCGCCGAGCCTGTCGGTCGGCCGGATCGAGGGGGGCCAGAGCGTCAACGTCGTACCCGACTGGTGCGAGATCGAGGTCGATCGCCGGTTGATCCCCGGCGAGGAGGGTGCCGCCTGCCTGAAACAGGTCTCCGACGCCCTCGCGACCCTGCCCGGCGGGCTGGACGGGATTGACTTCGGCGACCCGTGGGTGCACATGCCGGCCCTGCCGCCGTCGGCCGGTCCGTGGCTGGAGCCGGTCGCCGCGGCCGTCGAGGCGGCCACCGGGCGCACGCCCGACGTCCACGGCGTCCCCTTCGGCACCGACGCCGGCCCGCTGGGCGCGGCCGGCACGCCTTGCCTCGTCATCGGCCCCGGCGACATCGCCCAGGCCCACACCAAGGACGAGTGGATCGAGATCGAGCAGGTCCAGCTCGCCGCCGAGGCGTTCTACCGGATCGCGTGCGTGCTCGGGAGCCGCTCCTGATCCTGCGCGGCCGATGCCCACGGCTGGCGAATCGCCGGTGCACAAACGCGAGCGGGCGGGCCCTTTTGTCGGGGCTCGCCCGCGGCGAGGATCGAGTTGTGCCGACGTGCGAGACGAGGCCCCGAGGCTCTCCGAGAGGGCTCCGGGACCGCTCTGGTAGGGCGGGCATCGCCCACCGATGGGAGGCCTCAACCGGTGGGCGTTGCCCACCCTACCCCCTCCAGACGCCCCGGCTTGCCAGGCGCTCAGAACACATCCATCGTGAAGTGCATGCCCTGGTAGAACTTCTTCTTCTGCCAGCCGTGCCAGCCGTGGGGGTGGGCGAAGTGGCCGAAGATGCGGTAGCCGCCGTACTCGTTGCGGTAGTACGGTCCCTGGATCTGGGGCACGACCCGCTGCTCGCGAGGATAGCGGTACCAGCCGTCGTAAAGGCCGTTATACTCGAACCCGTTGCCCGGGACTTGCGGCGGGACGTAGGGCCAGTGGAGATAGTCGGTCCAGTCCTGGGCCATCGCCGACCCGGTCCCGAAGGCGGCCAGGACGAGGGTCAGGGCCATCGCCTTGAGCCATGAGCTGCGCGACACAATACACCTCCGTGTAGGGAACCCCATGCCCGAAACGTTGAGTAATATGCCACACGATCCGTGGCCGTGCGGGCGAAATCCGGATTTCCCCAGGGTGGAGAGGGTGCATCATGCCGGGTGAATCGAGTCCACGGAATGCAACGATTGGAGCCTCCCGGATATGGGCCGTCATGATGGTCGCCCTGGCGGCCAGGCCCCTGCCCTGTCAGGCGCAGGACGGCCGGAAGCTCCAGCCCGAGACGGCCCGGCTGCGCGCGGTCGTCGAGACCCTGGCTTCGCCCGAGTTCGGCGGCCGGAGCGGTCCGGGCGGCGACAAGGCGGCCGACTACCTGGTCGAACAGTTCCGTCAGCTCGGCCTGAAGGGCCTGTTTAACGGCGAATACGACCAGATCATCCCCGGCAAGGAGCCGAACACGCGGATCGGCCGCAACGTCGGCGCGATGCTGCGTGGGTCCGATCCATCCCTGCGCGACCAGTGGCTCATCCTGGCCGCCCACTACGACCATCTGGGCGTCCACGGCGGGCGGCTGTATCCCGGCGCGGACGACAACGCCTCGGGCGTCGCCATGATGCTGGAGGTCGCGCGGTGCCTCACCCGGGCGAAGGCGCCTCCGCGGCGGAGCATCATGTTCATCGGCTTCGACCTGGAGGAGCACGCTCTGTTCGGCTCGCGCTACTTCGTGGCGCATCCGCCCGTCCCGCTCGAGCGGGTCAAGCTGTTCATCACGGCCGACCTGATCGCCCGGTCGCTCGCGGGCGTCTGCGGCAACCACGTCTTCGTGATCGGATCGGAGCACTCGCCGGTGCTCCGGCCCTGGATTCGCGAGGCCGGCAAGGACCGGCCGCTGACCGTGGACCTATTGGGCGCCGACGTCCTCCTGCTGAATCGCAGCGACTACGGCCCGTTCCGGGGCAAAAGCATCCCGTTCCTGTTCTTCACGACCGGCGAGAACCCGTGCTACCACACGCCCCGCGATACGCCGGACTCGCTCGATTATCCCAAGTTCACCGAGATCGCCCGGATGATCGATCAGGTCGTCCGGACCTCGCTCGACGCGGCCGATCTCCCGCGCTGGCAGGCCGCGCCCGACAATCCGATCGACGAGGCGGTCGCCCTGCGCGACGTCCTGCGGATCCTCCAGAAGAACGGCCAGGCCGTGAAGGTCAACGCGGCGCAGTCGTTCGTGATCCGCAGCACGCTCGACCTGCTCGACCAGATCGTCGCCCGCGGCTCGTTCACGCCCGAGGAGCGGTCGCGCGTGATCCAGGGCGCCCGGATCGTCCTGTTCACCGTGCTGTGATGGATCGGGTCGGTTGCCGGATCGCTCAGGGCCTGGCCGGGCAGAGAAGGCGAGGCTCTCGCCGGGCCGGGATTGCGCGAGGCTTCGTCCATGTGCCGGCTCGCGCGTAGGCTCGCCCTCCCGGGCAGGTCGCTGTCGGGACTGGCTCTCACCGCTCGCGGATGAACTGCCGGGGGATGCCCGGCGCGAACGGCATCCCGGGGGCCTGGCCACGGCCGCGAAGCATCGGGGGGAGGTCGGGTGCCTCAGGAGGCGCGAAGGGGTTGACGGGCAGATCATCGCGCTCCTGCTCGCCGCCCCCCCCGGGAGCGGCCGCCGGCGCGGGTGGCAGGCTCGCCCGGCCGGACAGATACCGGGCCCAGGGGCGGCCGGGGTCGGCCACGGGCGTCAGGGTCGGTCCCAGGGGGGTCTCCTCGACGCGATGGACCGGCCCGCCGGCGGCCTCGACGAGATACGCGGCGACCTCGCGGGCCCGATCGAGCTCGCCCTGGCCCCAGAGGATCTGCGATCGCAGGCTCAGAATCGCGAGCCGGCGACCGGCCGAGGCGAACGCGGGCTCCAGCGCGTCGAGGTCCGCCATCGCCGCCTCGTAGTCGCCGCGGAGGTAGTCAAAGTAGAGCCGATCCTCACGGTCGACCGCCGACTCCAGGTCATCATCACCGGTCGTCTCGCGCCCGGCGCGGCCGGTGCAGAGCTTGGCGCCGTGACCGGCCAGGCGGGCCAGCCGCCGGCGCTGGTACTCGAGGATCTCGCCCGGCAAGGGGAGGAGCGTCGGCCGGACGACCGCCTGGCCGTCCGCCATCGCCGGCGGAAGCGACGAGGCGAGCATCGTCCGCGAGGTCTGCACGATGAGCGACACCCATTGCCGCCGCGCCGACTCGTCCGGGACGAGAAGAATCGCGTGCTCCGACACCGGGTCGTACGTCAACGGCGGCGAGAGCGCGTCACGGCCCGGCACGCCGAAGCGCAGTGCTACCGCCCGGCCGTCGGGCGAGATGGCGACGCTCCCGACCTTGAGCGAGCGATCGAGGGCGTCGATCGGCTTGTTAAACTGCCGCTCCCTCGGGTTGGTCCAGAGGACGCTCGCGTCGCGGGCGTCGAAGTCGAGCGCGATGAAGCACTGGTCCTCGTCGCGGCAGTAGTCCATCGCGATCCCGCGGATTGTACCGCCGTGGCGCAGGATCTCCGGGGCGATGGGCAGCAGCCGCAGCTCCTCGGCGGTCGCGACCTGGATGCTCACCAATTGCAGGTCCGGGGATCGCAGCCCGGGCCGCTCAACGAGGCCGATGATCGACCTGCCGTCCTCATCCCAGAAGAAGGGCGCCGCCACCCCGCCGACGGGCAGGACGGCCCGCGTCGTGAAGGCCTGCCCCTGGTGTTCCAGCAAATGCAGGCTGTAGTCGTTCCCCTCGTCCGCGTGCAGGTATGCCAACTTCGACCCGTCAGGCGACCAGGCGGGCAGGATGGCGCGGACGACTTTTCGGACGACCTGGGCCGTATCGACCCTTACCACCAGAAGTGACGACGAGGCGCCCGGCTGAGGGATCGCCAGGAACTGGCCGTCGGGACTCCATGCAGGTGCGGAGTGAGCGAATCGCCCGAAAGCTGCCTCGTCCAGCTCCAGGCCCGGTACGGCGAGCACGGTTCGCCTGCGGTTCAGCCCCTCCTGGACGACTACCTCGAATCGCCCCCGGTGCGGACCGCCAGCCTCGCCCTCGGCGGCCGGGTCGGGCACAAAGCGACCGTAGGCCAGCGCCTTGCCCCGCGGGCTCCAGGCCGGCGCCGTCAGCGGCCAGGCGGATTCCGCGATCAGCGCTGAAGCCTCGCCATCGGGGCGGCTCGCCCAGATCCGGTAGCGGGTCCCGCGAGCGTCCGGCTGCGGCGGACGAAACGCGGCGGCCATCGGGCCGATGGCGCCTTCGTGTGAGGTGTTGAAGATCCACCCAGCATCGCGGGCCTCCGGCCCCGGCTGCGAGACGACCGTGTAGCTGAGCCAGCGGCCATCAGGCGACCACGACATGGGCGAGTGGACCCATCCCGCCGTGATCGCCGCCGTCGCCAGCAGGCGGACCAGGCCGAGCAGGCCATGCGAGATTGCGATCGTGGTCATGGCGGGCCTTCCCTCGGTTTCCGTGGCTCCGGCGGAGCTTCTGGCCATCCATGCTGGAGAGGCCGACCGGCCTCGATCGGCGCCGCCCCGCGACGGTGGTCTCGCCACCGGCTACCCACAAGTATACGGTGTGTCGCGGTGGCGTGGGTAGCCGGCTGGGCCGGTCGCGCGGGTGCGGCCGGCGGCGCCGGCGGCCCGAACGGCCACGGTTCTGGCCCCCGCCGCCGGCCGCGGGTTATGATGGTCCCATCGGTCCGCGATCCGCGAACCCGCGACGGTCGGCGACAGGTCGTCGGGCCGGATCGCGATGGACCTGCCGATAAAGATACACGCCAGATGAGGGCTCGGCCCATCGGTCACCGGCCGCGAGCGGCCGGCGGCGCCGTCGTCTCGCTTTCCAGCCAGGCCGTCGCCCTGCCCTCTGCATACAATACCTCCGGATACAAGGCGAACCCCGGATGGTCCCGACGGGCAGCGAGGATCGTGTCGAATGACGCAGCAACTCATCAGCGATCGGGCCATGGGCCTGAAGGAACCGGCGCCGGCCGGCAAGTCGCGGGGCCTGTGGCCGGGCAACCCGGCCGCCGCGTTGTGGCGCACGACGGTCGGCAAGAAGGCCGTCATGGCGGTCACCGGCGCGATCCTCGTCGGCTTCGTCATCGCGCACATGGCCGGTAACCTCAAGATCTTCCTGGGCGCGAAGCCGTTCAACGACTACGCCCTGTTCCTCCGCACGGTCGGCGAGCCGCTTTTCCCTTATAGCGTCCTTTTGTGGATCGCCCGGGCCGTCCTTCTGACCTCGGCGATCCTGCACATCTGGGCGGCCGTCGAGCTGACGCGGATCAACTGGGCCGCCCGGCCGCGGTCGTACGCCGTCAAGCGGTCGCGCGCCACGACGGCCGCCGCGCTGACCATGCGCTACAGCGGCGTGCTGCTGGCCGTGTTCATCGTCTATCACTTGCTGCACCTGACGCTAGGCGCCGTCGGCTTCGCGCCCGGGGCGTTCTCGCACGATTCGGTCTACCACAACGTCGTGACCGGCTTCTCGGCCTGGTTTGTGTCGGTCTTCTACATCCTGGCGATGGGCGGTCTGTGCCTGCACCTGGACCACGGTATCTGGAGCATGCTCGAGACCCTCGGACTGAACAACACGAGGATCAGCCGGGGGCTGCGCCTGCTGTCGCGCCTCGGGGCCCTCCTGGTGTTCCTCGGCTTCATCGCCGTACCGATCGCCGTGCTCGCCGGTTGGCTCGGCCCGAAGGAGTGAGTCTCCGATGCTCGATACCATGATCTCCACGCAGGCGAGCACACGGACGCTCGACGCCAGGATTCCTCCGGGCCCAATCGAGCAGAAGTGGGACCGGGCGCGCTTCGATATGAAGCTGGTGAGCCGGGCCAACCGGCGCAAGTATCGCGTCATCGTCGTGGGCACGGGGCTGGCCGGAGCGGCCGCCGCAGCGACGCTCGGCGAGCAGGGCTACCAGGTCGATTGCTTCTCGTTCCACGACAGCCCCCGCCGCGCCCACTCGATCGCCGCTCAGGGCGGAATTAACGCCGCCAAGAATTACCGGAATGACGGCGACAGCATCTATCGGCTGTTCTACGACACCATCAAGGGCGGCGACTTCCGCGCCCGCGAGGCCAACGCGTATCGCCTGGCGCAGCTCAGCGTCGAGATCATCGACCAGTGTGTCGCCCAGGGCGTGCCCTTCGCCCGAGAGTACGGCGGGCTGCTCGACACCCGCTCGTTCGGCGGCGTCCAGGTCGAGCGGACCTTCTACGCCCGCGGCCAGACCGGCCAGCAATTGCTGCTGGGAGCCTACCAGGCCCTCGAGCGCCAGATCAGCGCGGGCTCCGTGAAGATGCACACCCGCAGCGAAGTGCTCGACCTGGTCGTCATCGACGGCAAGGCCCGCGGCATCATCGTCCGCAACCTTGTCACTGGGGCGGTCACCCCGCACGCGGCCGACGTCGTCGTCCTGGCCACCGGCGGGTACGGCAATGTGTACTACCTCTCGACCAACGCCAAGGCCTCGAACGTCACCGCGATCTGGCGGGCCCATCGCCGCGGGGCGCTTTTCGGCAACCCCTGCTTCACCCAGATCCACCCGACGTGCATCCCCGTCACGGGCGAGCATCAGTCGAAGCTGACGCTGATGTCCGAGTCGCTCCGCAACGACGGCCGAGTCTGGGTGCCTGTGAAGAAGGGCGACACCCGGCCACCCGGCGCGATCCCCGACGCCGAGCGCGATTACTACCTCGAACGGCGCTATCCCAGCTTCGGCAACCTGGTGCCCCGCGACGTCGCGTCGCGCGCCGCCAAGGAGGTCTGTGACGCCGGCCGCGGCGTCGGGCCGGGCGGATACGGCGTCTACCTCGACTTCCGCGACGCCATCAACCGGATGGGCCGCGAGGTCGTGCAGGAAAAGTACGGCAACCTGTTCGAGATCTACGAGCGGATCACCGGCGAGAACGCCTACGACGTCCCGATGAGGATCTACCCGGCCGTCCACTACACGATGGGCGGCCTGTGGGTCGACTACCAGCTCATGTCGACGATCCCCGGCCTGTTCGTCGGCGGCGAGGCGAACTTCTCCGACCAGGGGGCCAACCGCCTGGGCGCCAGCGCTTTGATGCAGGGCCTCGCCGACGGCTACTTCATCCTTCCGGCCACGGTGCCGAACTACCTCGCCTCGAACAGGTTCGATCCGGTGAACACCTCGCACCCCGCCTTTCACGAGGTCCAGGACGAGGTCCGCCGCCGGACGGATGCCCTGCTCGCCACGAAGGGCAAGCGCACGGTGGACTCGTTCCACCGCGAGCTGGGCCGGCTGATGTGGGACGAGTGCGGCATGGCCCGATCGGAATCGGGCCTGCGCAGGGCCCTGGCCCGGATCCCCGCGCTGCGGGAGGAGTTCCGCCGAGACGTCCGCGTCCCGGGCGAGGAGGGCGGGCTGAACCAGTCGCTCGAGAAGGCCGGCCGGGTCGCCGATTTCCTCGAGCTGGCCGAGCTGATGTGCACCGACGCCCTGCACCGCGGCGAATCATGCGGCGGGCACTTCCGCGTCGAGAGCCAGACCCCCGACGGCGAGGCCCTGCGCCACGACGACGAATTCTGCTACGCCGCGGCGTGGGAGTGGACCGGCCCCGACAACGCCCCGATGCTCCACAAGGAGCCGCTGACCTTCGACTACGTCCACCCGTCGCAACGGAGTTACAAGTAACGATGAATCTCACGCTCAGGATCTGGCGACAGAAGGGCGCAAACACACCGGGCGAATTCGTCACCTACCCGGTCCACGACGTCTCGCCGGACATGTCGTTCCTCGAGATGCTCGACGTCCTGAACGAGGAGCTGATCGTCCGCGGCGAGGACCCGGTCAGCTTTGAGCACGACTGTCGCGAGGGGATCTGCGGCTCCTGCGGCTTCCTGATCGATGGCGTGCCCCACGGCCCGCGCCGGGGGACCACCGTCTGCCAGCTCCACATGCGCTCGTTCCAGGACGGCGACGAGCTGACACTCGAGCCCTGGCGCGCCAGCGCGTTTCCGGTGCTGAAGGACCTGATCGTCGACCGCTCGGCGTTCGACCGGATCATCCAGTCGGGTGGGTTTATCTCGGCGCCGACAGGCAGCGCGCCTGAGGCCAATTCGATTCTTGTCCCCAAGGAATCCTCCGACACGGCCTTCGACGCGGCCGCCTGCATCGCCTGCGGGGCCTGCGTGGCCGCCTGCCCCAACGCCTCGGCCATGCTGTTCACCTCGGCCAAGCTCACGCACCTGAACGTCCTGCCCCAGGGCCAGCCCGAGCGCGACGAGCGCACGGTCAACATGGTCGCCGCCATGGACCGCGAGGGATTCGGAAGCTGCACCAACCACGCCGAGTGCGAGGCCGCCTGTCCCAAGCTCATCCCGCTCGAGTTCATCGCCAGGATGAACCGCGACGTCTTCCGCGCCCTGCTGCGTCCCCACCGCCATCCGTTCGCCGAGCGGATCGCCCCCGGGGCGCCCACCGGTCCCAGGTGATCGCGACGCCAGAAGTCGACTGCACGCCCGCGAACGAGTAGTCTGTAGGGAGTGTTCTGACTCGGTTTCGCGGAGAGCTCGCCGATGCCGTCTCCGTTTCCCGGCATGGACCCATATCTGGAGGAGCCCGGAATCTGGCCGGGCTTTCATAACCGGTTCGCGGGTGAGCTCTGCGCCGAGCTCAATGGGCTGTTACCGGCCGGCTACTATGCCGACGTCGAGGAGCGGGCCGAGCTGGGAATCGTCGAGCAATCCGGCAACTTGATGCGGATCGTGCCGGACGTCCTGGTCGTGCGCCGGCCGGCAGGGCTCCGCGACGATGCGTGGAATGCGGGACGCGTGGCACTCGCAACCAGGCCCCGCCGCGAGGTCTCGCCACATATCGAGCTACAGGCGCTGATCGAGCCGATCCGCCATCTCTTCGTGGAGATCCGCGAGGCGGCCCGCGGCCACAAGCTCATCACGATCCTTGAAATCCTCAGCCCGTCCAATAAACGGCCGGGCCCTGACCGCGATGCCTACGAGGCGAAGCGAAGCGAGGTGCTGCGGAGCGACGCGAATCTGATCGAGCTGGATCTGCTGCGCGGCGGTCGCCGTGTCCTGACAGAACCGGGCCTCGAGGCGACGATCGCGCGATTGGAGCCGTCGCCGGCCTACCTCGTGCTGGTCAATCGGGCCGCGCGGCGAACCTCCGGCGCGGGGGCGTACCACGTCTATCCATTCGGACTGCGCGAGTCGCTGCCTTGCATCGCGGTCCCCCTGAAAGAAGGCGAGGACGAGGTCCCGCTGGACCTTCAATACGCCTTCGATCGTACGTATGACACGGGACCCTATCGACGCGGCGCGGTCGACTATGCGGAATCCGTGCGGTCGCCCTCGCTGGGTGAAGAGGACGCCGCGTGGGCGTCCGAGCTGACGCGCCCCTGGCGCGAGCCGCAGCCGGCTGCCGATTGAATCGTGCCCTCGTGGGGGCCCGGGTTTACGACGATCACCACCCAAGCCCCCGACCTTATCATGAGCTGGAGGATCGCAGACCGCCGGGACCCGCCAAGATACAGGGACATGGTTTCGAGGACTCGTCGTCATGGCACCGCGCAACGCAGACGCGAGTCGCAGGAAATCCACGCGATCGGGCGAGCGACGAGGCCGCGATTTGTCCGAAGTGAGGCGAACGATGAGCAGCCGCCGGTTAAAGGTCGCGCATGCGATCTCTGCGTTCGTCGAGCACCCCATCACCATCCTGGTCAAGGGTATCGTGCTCCTGGCGATCGGGCTGTCCGAGGCCGCGCGCACGTTCCGCGAGGATCTGGCTTCCGGTCGGGTCCGCGTGGGGCACGGACTCGTCATCATCGGGTTATTCAGCATCCTCGACTCGCTTCCCCACCTGATCGAGGGGCTGGCGGCGGGTGGGAAGTACCTGTCGCTGAAGGAAACCCACGGAGAATCGACGGGCGAGGTCGAGCGTTCCTGATGGGCGCCGGTCAGTGAGTCCTGGCCCGCTCGAGCCCGAGCCTGGCCTCCAGAATGTACCAGTCGGCCTCGAACATGGACCTGTTGTCGACGAGTTCCTCTTTATACAGGACATCGAGCCGGTCCTTCACGATGCCGGCGCGCTTGAGGTGGGCTTCATAAGCGGCGATGAACTCCGGCCCGGCGGGATGGAGGTCGCGTTCGGCCTCCAGCCAGCGGATCGACCAGCGATAGGCCCCGTCGGTGTCGGCGCGAGTGATGATCTGGGGACGCTTCGCTAGTTCCAGGACCTCGAACTCGGTCGCGAAGCCCTTGCGGGCAACGTCCAGTCGCGCCGTGAGTAGGGTGGCGATCGCCTCGGGAGCAGGCATGCCACCGCGCTGGCTGGCACCGCCGGACTTCGGCGGCCCGGCCTGGGCGGCCTGCGCCCGGCCGCCCTGCTGATGGGCGCCGGCCTGCGCGGCCTGGCCGCCGGGCTCCCCTTGCTGGGCCAGGACGATCGTGCCCAGGAGGCCGGCCGCCACGATTGCCACGATCCCCAGCGCCCGGGGACTGCCGACGAGCATCGACCGAAGGGCGTCGCGGGCCATCGCATCGATCGCCGGAGGGATCGCCGATTCCCGAGCAATCAGCCCATCAACCGATAACCACCAGCCGGCGTGCTGCACGGTCGTGGCCACGAGCGCCGCCGTCGGCGCGGGCAACAGCAGTCGGAACGGCTCGGGGGCAGCGGGCACGATCGTCGCCAGGATCCCACGGCCTCGCAGGCGAGCCTCCAGCCGCCGACGCGCCCGGTAGAGCCGGCCGCGCAGGGTCGGTTCGGCGACGCCGATCCGACGAGCGGCGGCCTCGTAGGTCAGTCCCTCCAGGGCGCACAGGATCACCGGCGCTCGCAGCCGCTCGGGCAACGCGGCAATTTCCTCGTGGATAGCGGCCTCGTCGCCGGCTGCGCGACCGGAGATCTCGCCCGCGAGGGGATCGGTCACGTCAACCACGAGCGAGACCTGCGACCGTCGCCGGCGGATCAACCGCCGACGTGCTCGCCGGGCGACCCGGCTGGCGACCCCGTGGAGCCACGGACCGACCGAGTCGCGCACCCGGATCGACCGACCCTTGCGCACCAGCACGAGAAAGGTTGCCTGAAAGGCGTCCTCGGCCTCGCCCGGGTCGTCGATCAGGCCCCGACAGACGCCCAGGACCATCGGCCCGTGTCGCTCAACCAGGAGGCGAAACGCCTCATGGCCGGCCACGCCGCCGTCAATCCGGAAGTACTCCAGCAGCTCCGGGTCGGTCGCCACGCCCATCGCGCCCGAGCTAAACAGGATGCTCATCGACAGCCGTTCCGTTTGCGTCCGTCTCGTCGCGATGGTGAAGTCCTCGCCCCATTCCGCGGCCGGTCGTCGTGCCCTCCATCCTGGAATAATGCCGCGTCGCTGGCGATCCTCACGTTTCCCGCCTCGAGAAGCACCCGGGCACTGTCGGCGCCGTTATTCGTTCACGATCCGCCCGAGGAAGCAGAGCGCCTTCGGTCGGCTTCAGTCGATCCTCGATCGCGCGGGCGTCGAGGCCCATCGCGGCCGGTTTGGCGGTCTTCGAGACGCTCAGCGACCCGGACCGTTCAGGCTGCGGGCACGCTCCACGAAATGGGGAACGCCGGGGGCAGTCTCTGTCGGGCGATCGGGAGCGAAGACTTCCATCGCGAGCGTCGCGAGAATCCCGGTCTCGCGGGTCGCGATCGCGGAATCCGTCGCTGCCGGGCGGCTCGCCCTCCGGACCGACCGGGAAGTCCTGTCGGAGCGGGACAAGCTCATGGGCGGTAGCGGCCCACGATGCTGCCGATCAGCGCGACCGCGGCACTTCGAGATTGCGCCGCCAGGCGGGGTCATAGTCGAGCGAGAAGATGCGCTGAATCGTCTCGGCACGACCGGGGCCAGGCTCGGCCAGCGCGTCGATGGCGCGGCGGAGCTGCCCCAGGCGGGCGTCGGGGCCGTCGCCCTGATGAGCAGGGGCTCGGTCGATCCGGTCGAGGGTCGCCGCCAGCTCCAGGACCTTGCAGCGCGCCTCCAGGAAGTCGCGATCGAGGACCTCGCTCGCGTCGCGTCGACTCGGCATGACTCGGGCTCCCCTCGGACCAACCTGAAACGGATCTCGCCTTTGCGCCAGACCACGCCATGATCCCAGAATTGGGGCGGGCGTGCAAATCGTCGGTGGCCGGTGATCCGTGGTCCAAGGTCCCCGAAAGGCGGATGAGGGTGAGACGCGGCTCGCATCGAGCGCCTTCCGCCCGTTCGGCCTGGTAGTGCTCAGCGAACTCTCCGTTTTTTCTTATCTTACCAAGAAAAGTCGACACAGGCTACCGATTTACTGTATTCTTTCTATTCTGCCAGGCCTGTGCCATGTTCCGAGAACGCCTGTTGAGGAAGGTCCTCTGGTAAAAGGGTGGTGAGGCGGCAAGTGGTTCCATCATGACGTCTTGCCGGCACCGGTCGTTCCGAGAGCCCGAAGAGAACCCCAGGACCTGGGGATTCGATCCCCGCGTAACGCTTCGAACTCTTCGAGGGCTGATGTCCTGAGTTGAGGACCCAGCCGTTCAGGAGCGGCTCACGGGCACCATTGGAGTCGATTCTTGCCCGCGCCATCAGGATCAGGGCGCACCACAACCATCTGGCAGTGGAGGGTCTCGAAGGCTCGTTCCCGGCCCTGCCATCACGCGATTGAGGAATCCTGCTCATGTGGCCACTCGTCACGCCAGTTCGCCGGCAGACCGCGACCCAGCCCGCCCCGGCTCGTTCTCCCCGTCAGGTTCGGCCGTCTTGCACGGCCCTGGAGGATCGCTGCCTGCTGTCGGTCACGCTGAGCGACACGGCGCCGCCCGTCCCGTACGTCGGAGCGCCGGTCATGTGGACGGCGACGGCCAGCGGCCATGGGCAAAACCCCGTCTACCAGTACAGCGTCGGTCAACCGGGCGGGCCGCTCCACATCGTTCAGGATTTCAGCAACGCGAACAGCTTCATCTGGAATCCCATGCAGCAGGGGACCTACGAGATCCAGGTGGTCGTCAAGAACGGCTATCTCAAGAGGAAGATCGAGACCGCCGCCGCGCTGTACACGGCGCAGACACACGTGACGGGTAATACCGCGGTCGTCAGCCCCATGGCCAACCCGTTGGTCGCCCTCTTCAGCGCACCGCCATCGCCCGGCGCCTCGATGTACGTCCAGTTCGCCCAGCAGGGTCCCAACCCGTCGTGGCAGAATACCGCGCCGGAGCCGATCGTCCCCGGCACGAGCACGAACTTCATCGTGGCCGGCATGCTGCCGAATACGACTTATTTGATGCGTTACGCCCTGGACAATGGGACGGTCTCGGCTCCGCTGACCTTCGCCACCGGAAGCTTGCCGAAGGACATGATCTTTCCCAAGTTTACAGTGGTGCAGCCACCGGCCCCCGGCACCGACCTGGGCCAGAACATGATCTTGCACATGGGGATCCAGAACAACACCATCGCAACCAACCTGAACGGCCAGTTTCTCTGGTACTATGATTACAAGCACAACAACTTCCCCAGCTACGCCACAAACCTCGAGCCGGGCGGCACGGTGATGCTGCTGGGCGGCACGCGCACCGGCGTGCCCGGGGGCTATGACACCCTGCGGCAGATCGATCTGGCCGGCGACCCGCTGCGCCAGACGAACATTCAGGCCGTCAACGCCGAACTGGCCGCGATGCACAAGCCGCGGATCATCGATTTCGACCACGAGGCCAAGCTCCTGCCCAACGGTGACACGGTCGTCCTCGCCGCCACGAAGAAGGTCGTCGAATACCACGGGCGTCCCACCCATTTCATCGGCGCCGAGGTCCTCGTACTGGATCCGAACCTTCAGGTCTCCTGGGTCTGGAATTCCTTCCGCTGGCTGAACACCAACCGGATCGGCACGGACTTCTCGAAGCCGAACGACTGGCTGCACGCCAACGCCGTGAGCTTCTCGCCCGGGGATAACAACCTGATCGTCTCCCTCCGCAGCCAGGACTGGGTCATCAAGATCGACTACGCGGGCGGGGCCGGCAACGGCCATGTCATCTGGAAGCTGGGCCAGGGCGGCAACTTCCAGCCAATCGCCGGCAACACCTACTGGCCGTGGTTCAGCCACCAGCACGACGCGCGCATGATTAACGCCAATACCCTGCTGGTCTTCGACGACGGCAACACCCGCCAGTTGCACGACAGCACGGCGCACAGCCGCGGGCAGGAGTGGATCCTCAACGAGCAGAACATGACGGCGACCCTGGCGGTGAACGCCGACCTGGGCAACTACTCGTTCTTTCTCGGCAGCTCGGAGATGCTCCCCAACGGCAACCTGGCCTTCACGTCCGGGGGCCTCGGGAGCGGGAACAATACGGCCGGACAATCGATCGAGGTGCTTCCGAACGGCAGCATCGTATATGTTCAGCAGATGAGCGAATACGAGTATCGCTCGTTCTTCGAGAACTCCCTCTACAACGCCGGCCTCCTCAACGAGGATTCGTGATGGAGAAAGCGTCTGGGCGCCGGATCGGTCCGTGCCGACGACAGACTCGGTCCGACGCCCGGACCCGTGCTGCATCAGGAGTGCCCGCGGCCAGAGTTCCGTGATTCCGGGGCGCACGGCAATCCGATATCATGATGGAGGATCGTCCAGGGACGGTCGCGGTCGAGACGCCCGCTCGGCGAGAGATCTCCCGCAAGGAAGGAGCAGGACGAGTCATGGCCGAGCCGAGCGGGGAGAAGGACAAGGACAGGAGCGGCAAATGGCTCATCGCCCGCCACGGCGGCGCGATCCTTCGTACCGCGGCGCGATCCTTCGTATCGGCGGCGTCGACCGAGGCCTGACGCGGTGCCGTAGACCTGGAACGTCCCCTGCCGTGGGGCGTCCGGCTCCTCGCCCCAGCGCGAGACGGGAAGCCGGGCATGTCGGAAGAGATAGCCGCCTTCCCGGTCGGTCATCGTCGTGCCCAGCAGGCCGTCCTTGCCGTTGGTCGAGACCAGGTAGATCGTCGCTCCCGCGACCGGCCGGCCCGCCCCATCGATCGCCCGGCCGCGGACCGTGATCGGAGTGGTCCCGGGACTGCCCTGCGCCGGCCTCGATGTTTGCCGCCGGGGGGAGCCCGGCGCGAGGGCGAAGCTCAGACCGGCGGAAACGCCCACGCCGACCAGGACAAGAACGGCGGCAATTCGCAACAGACGTGAAAGGATCATGGCACGATTGACTCCTCGCAGTAGACTGTCCACGGCCCCGGAAACCAACGTCGCCACTCCTCGACCCGCTACGACCTCGATCGCGGCGGCGGTCGTCCTGCCGGCCCACTCGGTCGGCACGGCCGAGGGCGCGCCGGCCGGGATCACCGCCTCCTGAGCCACCCCGCGCCGCTGCAATCGCTCGCGCAGGCGATCGCGACCGCGGTCGAGCCGTGTCTGGAGGGTCTTCAGCGGACAGCCGAGCACAGCGGCCGCCCGCTCGTGTGTCAGGCCCTCCAGGTCGCACAGGATGATCGGGGTCCGGTAGCGCTCGGGCAGGCGGCCCAGCTCCTCGTGGAGCACAGCCCACCGGTCTCCCACAAGGTAGACCGACCTGTCCGATTCCTTCTGCCACTCAACGGTCCTGGCATATCGGTGCTCATGCCTGCGGCGACGGACCGCATCGCGCACCGACCGGGCCGCAACACGTCGGGCCGTGCCGAACAGCCAGTTCGCCAGTGACTCGCCTCGCCGGATGGATCGGGCCTGCCGGGCCAGGACCAGGAAGGTGACCTGCGCGGCATCCTCGGCCTCGTGCGGGTCGCCGGTGACGTCGCGGCAGACGCGCAGCACCATCGGCGCATGCCGGCGCACCAGGTCGGCGAACGCGACCTCGGCGGTCGCGTCGCGCGTGACGAAGCGCTCCAGCAACCCCGCGTCGTCGAGCGAGGCGACCGTCCCCGCATCCCACAGAGTCTGGATCCGCCGGATCGCTCCGCCTGCACCGATCTGTGCCATCAAACACCCTCCGCTCGGGATCGTATCTCCATGGAAGTACCCGGCCGCCACCGGAACTCCCTCAAAATAAATTCGAGGGCCAGGAATCCCTGGATCGGAGCGGTTGCCGTCGCCGGTCGCGCCTCGCATCTGCGGCCGGGACAGTTATAATGACCGGCTCACCCTAGGATTCCGGCGCAGCCTCCAGGACCGGCCGTCCGGATCGTCCTGGCCGGCGCCGAAGCCGGTCCGCGAGCCTGCAACCCCTGCCCTCTGGGACCCACCGCCATGAGTCGACGCTGCTCCGTCTCTGCCATCCTGGGCGCGGCCGTTATCTGGCTCGCGCCGATGCCCGCCGACGCGATCGAGATCAACAAGGGCGACCACATCGCGATCATCGGCAATACCCTGGCCGACCGGATGCAGCATGACGGCTGGCTGGAGACCATGCTCCAGGCGCGGTTCCCCGAACACAACCTCGTGATCCGCAACCTCGGCTTCTCGGGCGATGAACTGACAGTGCGCATCCGTTCGGCCGACTTCGGAACCCCGGACGACTGGCTCACTCGCACGAAGGCCGACGTCGTGTTCGCATTCTTCGGCTACAACGAATCCCACCGCGGCCAGGCCGGACTCGAGGCGTTCAAGAAGGACCTCGACACCTTCATCAAGCGGACCCTGGGGCAAAAGTACAACGGCAAGTCCGCCCCCCGGCTGGTGGTTTTCTCGCCGATCGCCATGGAGGCGCCGCGGGGCCGCGACCTGCCCGACGCCGAGCCCGTCAACGAGCGAATCCGGCTCTATACGGCCGCGATGGCGACGGTCGCCAGGGCCAACGAGGTCGACTTCATCGACCTGTTTCAGCCGAGCCTGAACCTGTACCAACGGTCTTCAAAGCCCCTCACGATCAATGGCATCCACCTGACCGAAGGCGGTAACAACGAACTCGCCCGCGTGATCATCGAAGGGATCGCCCCCGGGCAATGGTCCGTCAATGCGGACCGCCTCCGCTCGCTCCGCCAGGCCGTGCTCGACAAGAACCACTACTGGTTCAACCGCTATCGCACGGTCGACGGCTACTCGATCTTCGGCGGCCGCGCCGACCTGAGCTTCGTGGACGGCCAGACCAATCGCGTGGTCGCCCAGCGCGAAATGGAGGTGCTCGACGTCATGACGGCCAACCGCGACCATCGGATCTGGGGCGTCGCGCAAGGGCACGACGTGGCGGTCGACGACTCGAATACCCCGCCGTTCATCCCCGTGAAGACCAACAAGCCCGGCACAGGTCCCAACGGCGAGCACGTCTTCCTCAGCGGCGAACAGGCCATCGGCGAGATGACGCTCGGCAAGAACCTCGAGATCAACCTGTTCGCCTCCGAGAAGGAGTTCCCCGAGCTGGCCAAGCCGGTGCAGATGTCGTTCGACGCGAAGGGCCGCCTCTGGGTCGCCTGCTGGCCGACGTACCCGCACTGGAAGCCCAAGGAGCCGATGGACGACAAGCTCCTGATCCTCGAGGACACCGACGGCGACGGCAAGGCCGACCGCCGGATCGTCTTCGCCGGCGGCCTCCACTGCCCGACCGGCTTCGAGTTCGCCAACGGCGGCGTCCTGGTCGCCCAGGCGCCCGACCTGATGTTCCTCAAGGACACCGACGGCGACGACCGCGCCGACGTCCGCCAGCGGATTCTCTCGGGCCTCGACTCGGCCGATACCCACCACACCGCCAACAGCTTCCAGCTCGATCCCGGCGGCGCCCTGTACTGGCAGGAGGGCACATTCCACCAGACCCAGGTCGAGACGCCGTACGGCCCGCCCGTGCGCTGCTCGAACGCCGGGGTCTATCGCTACGAGCCGAAGTCGCAGAAGTTCGAGGTCTACGTCTCGTACGGCTTCGCCAACCCGCACGGCCATGCGTTCGACCGCTGGGGCCAGGACATCATCGTCGACGGCACCGGATCGAACCCCTATCACGGCACCCTGTTCTCGGGCCACGTCGAGTATCCCAGCAAGCACAACCACCCGCCGCAGGTCTACCAGCAGCGCACCCGGCCGACGCCGGGCCTCGAGTTCCTCAGCAGCCGCCACTTCCCTGAGGAGTTCCAGGGCAACCTGCTCGTCCCCAACGTCATCGGCTTCCAGGGAATCCTCCGCTACAAGATCGAGGACAAGGGCGCCAGCCTGGCCGGCACCGAACTCGAGCCGATCCTCTCGTCGCGCGACCCGAACTTCCGGCCGTCGGACGTCGAGGTCGGTCCCGACGGGGCCATCTACTTCCTCGACTGGCAGAACCCGATCATCGGCCACATGCAGCACAACCTCCGCGATCCCAGCCGCGATCGGATCCACGGCCGGGTCTACCGGATCACCTACAAGGGCCGCGCGCTGTCGATCCCGCCCCGGATCGCCGGTGCGCCGATCGACGAGCTGCTCCGGCTGCTCAAGCATCCCGAGGACCGCGTGCGCTACCGGGCCCGGACCGAGTTGGGGACGCGCGACACCGCCCAGGTCGTCGCCGCGCTGGGGAACTGGGTCGCGCGGCTCGACGCCAACGACCCCGATCATGAGCATCACCTGACCGAGGCCCTCTGGGCCCACCAGTACCAGGACGTGGTTAACCTCGAACTGCTCGACCGGGTACTCGCCGCCCGCGATCCCCACGCCCGGGCCGCGGCCACTCGGGTCCTGTGCGACTGGCGGGATCGCGTCCCCGACGCGCTCGACCGGCTCAAAAAGCTGGCCGCCGACCCGGCGCCATTGGTCCGGCTCGAGGCCGTCCGGGCCGCCAGCTTCTTCCCCGCCGCCGAGGCCATCGAGGTCCCTCTGATCTCGGCCGAGTCTCCGACCGACCCGTACCTCGACTACACCCGCGACGAGACCATGCGGGCCCTCGACCCCTACTGGCGCAAGGCAATGGCCGCAGGCCAGCCCATCGCCATGACCAGCGAGGCCGGCACCCGGTTCCTGCTCGGTCGCCTGGGCCTTGACGATTTGCTCAAACTGAAGCGAACCGGCGCGATCGACCGCGAGCTGCTCCGTCGCAAGGGGGTCCGCGACGAGGTCCGCACCGACGCGCTCGGCCATCTCGCGAAGCTCGACCGCAAGCCCGTGCTGGACGAGCTGATCGCCGCCATCAAGGTCCTCGACGACCCGGCCAGCGACGATGTCGACCCCGTGGCCTTCGACCTCGGCCGGCTCCTCACCGGCCGGGCTCCCGCCGAACTGACCGCCGCCCGCCGCGATCTCGAAGCGCTGGCGACAACCGGCAAGAGGCCGGTCACTCGCCAGCTCGGATACCTCGCGCTGATCGCCGCCGACAACGGCGTGGACCGGGCCTGGACGCTCGCCTCGCATTCGCCTCGCTCGCTCGTGGACCTGGTGATGGCGATGCCGGCGATCCGCGATCCCGGTCAGCGCGCCGCGCTGTATCCGCGCGTGCGGCCGCTCCTTGATGGCTCGCCCCAACCCGCCGGCCGCCAGGCGAAGCCGGCGGCCGAGGGGCGTTATGTCCGGGTCGAGCTCCGCGGCCGCCGGACCTTGACGCTCGCCGAGGTCGAGGTACGTAGCGACGGCCGCAACATCGCCCCGTCCGGCAAGGCGACCCAGAAGAACACCGCCTATGGCGGCGTCGCCTCGCGGGCAATCGACGGCAACAAGAACGGCGACTACGGCAGCGGCGGCCAGACCCACACCGAGGAAAACACCCCCAATCCCTGGTGGGAGCTCGACCTGGGCGCCGAGTACCCGATCGAGTCGATCTCGATCTGGAACCGGACCGACGACAACTTCTTCCGGCGGCTCAACCGCTACACCCTCAAGGTCCTCGACGGCGACCGCAAGGTGGCCTTTGAGGCCGACAACCTCCCGGCCCGCAGGGATGTCGCCACGACCCAGGTCGGCGGGACCGGGACCGAGGGAACCGTCCGCCGCGCGGCGATGATCGCGCTGACCTCAGTCCGGGGCAAGGAGGCCGAGACCTTCCGCGCCCTGGCGAAGTTCGTCCGGGGCGAGGGCTCCGTCCGGTCGGCCGCCATCGAGGCCATCGCGCGGATTCCAGTCGCCGAATGGCCCGCCGACGAGGCCGGCCCGACGCTCGACGCGCTCCTCGCCTACATCAAGACGATCCCGACACCCGATCGGACGTCCGCCGCCGCGCTCGATGCGCTCCAGCTTGGGGACTCGCTGGCAAGTCTGCTCCCGCCGGATCGCGCCAAACAGGTCCGCCGCGAGCTGGGCGACCTGGGTGTCCGCGTGATCCGGCTAGGGACCGTCACCGACCAGATGCTGTTCAACCTCGACCGGATCGCCGCACAGGCCGGCAAGCCCGTGGAGATCGTCTTCGAGAACAGCGACATCATGCCGCACAACTTCGTCGTGACCAAACCGGGCGCGCTCCAGGAAGTCGGCCTGCTCGGCGAGTCGTCGTCCACCCAGCCGGGGGCGCTGGAGCGGAATTACGTTCCGCAGACGGATAAGATCCTGCTCGCCAGCCGGCTACTCGCCCCGCGCGAGTCGCAGAAGCTCGATTTCACCGCGCCGTCCAGACCGGGCGTGTATCCTTATGTTTGCACGTATCCCGGCCACTGGCGTCGGATGTACGGAGCCTTCTATGTCGTCGAGGACATCGCCGCGTACCTGGCCGATCCAACGGGCTACCTGGCCAGCCACCCGCTGCCGATCCTCGACGACCTCCTCAAGAACAATCGGCCGCGCAAGGAGTGGGCCTTCGCCGACCTGGCGTCCTCGGTCGCCGACCTCGGCGCCGGCCGCTCGTTCGCCAATGGCAAGCAGATCTTCGAGGTGGCGAGCTGCGTCGCCTGCCACAAGCTGAATGGTGCCGGCACGGCGATCGGGCCCGACCTCGCCCAGCTCGACGCGAAGATGACCCCGACGGAGATCCTCCGCAACCTGCTGGATCCGTCGGCCAAGGTGGACGAGAAGTACCAGACGCACTCGTTCATCCTGAAGTCGGGCAAGACGGTCACGGGCCTGATCCTCGAGGAGACGCCCGAACGCATCAAGGTGATCGAGAACCCGCTGGCGAAGGCCGCCCCGGTGATCATCGAACGCGACGAGATCGACGAGCGCAAGCGATCCACCGTCTCGATCATGCCCAAGGGCCTGCTCGACCGGCTGACGAAGGAGGAGATCCTCGACCTGGTCGCGTACATCGCCGCCCGGGGCCATTCCGGGGCTCCAGTCTTCCAGGGATTGCACGACCATAAGCATTGAGATCGACATCCCGACGCGCGAGACAAACGCAGAAGTTCCTGGCGTCCGAAGACCGCCTGCGCCGAGGGAGTTCTGAGCCCCGGGACCACGTACCGCCGGGTCCGCCGGAATTGTCGAGATTGTCGTGGACGGATGGAGACGGTCTCGAACCGGGCGGCGTGATCCGCGCCGGCCGGTCGGATCCGCGACGGAGCGGCGGCGTTGACCGTACCCGGGCGATCATCATAGAATTCCTTGCGGCGACTGGACCTGGACTTCCACGGCAACCCGACGGCGCGGGCGGGTCGCGATCACGCGATGGCCATCACGTACTACAAGCGGTTCCGCATGGAGGTCGACCTCGACCGGGCGGACACGACCTCGGTGCTTCCCCGACCGTTCGAGTGGGTCCCCTGGGACGAGACCCTGCTTGAGCATCATGCCGAGGTGAAGTACCGGAGCTTCATCGGCGAGGTGGACGCGTACGTCTTTCCCTGCCTCGGGGACCGCTACGGCTGCCGCCGGCTCATGGCCGAGATCCGGCGGAAGGCCGGCTTCCTGCCCGCGGCGACCTGGATGATTGCCGGCCCGGAGGGGTACGTCGGCACGGTGCAAGGCGTGTGCCATCGCGGGCAGATCGGGGCAATTCAGAATGTCGGTGTCATCCCGCCGTACCGCGGATTGGGGCTGGGGCGGGCCCTGATCCGCCGGGCCCTGGGGGGCTTCTGCCAGGCGGGCCTGCATCGCGCCTATCTCGAGGTTACGGCCGGGAACGACGCGGCCATCCGGCTGTATCGTGAGGTCGGCTTCCGCCGGGCGAAGACCCTGTACAAGGCCGTCGACGAGTGACCGGGGGGGCCGGTCCGGCTCGCCGCCGGGGGAATGAGGTTGCGGCGAGGGTTGCGGCTCGATACGGTTGATTCGACGATCGCCGCGACTCCGAACTTGCTGACCGAGGTGCCCGTGACGGAATCGACTCCTTCGCCGATCCACCAGCACGTCTATCCCAATGGCTTGGTCCTGCTGGCCGAGACGATGCCGGGCGTCCAATCGGCGGCGTTCACGATGCTGCTCCCGGCGGGAGTCGCCTACGAGGGTGCCGACGGCCTGGAGCTCGGCGGCGGCGCGGCGACGATGACGGCGGAATGGATCACCCGCGGGGCGGGCGAGCGGGATAGCCGCGAATTCCTGACGGCGCTCGATAACCTGGGCGTCAGCCACGCCGAGAGCGCCCAGACCCTGCATACCTCGGTCGCCGCGGCCACCCTGGGAAGGAACATCGAACCGGCGCTCGAGCTGTTCGCCGACATGGTGCTGAGGCCGCACTTCGACGAGGAGGAGGTCGAGCCGATCCGGGCGCTCTGCATGCAGAACCTGCGGAGCCTGGAGGACGATCCGGGCAGCAAGGTGATCTACGAGCTGCGGCGCCGGCATTTCCCCGACCCGTGGGGCCGGCCGTCGCCCGGCTCGGCCGAGGGGGTGGCGTCGCTGTCGCCGGCTGATCTGCGGCGGTTCTGGGAGCGGTACTATCGCCCCAACGGCGCGATCCTCGGCGTGGCGGGTGCGATCGAGTGGCCCCGGCTCCGCGACACGGTCGGCCGGCTGTTCGGCGGGTGGCCGGCCCGCCCAGAGCCAACGATCCACGAGCGGGCCGCCGGCCCGAGCCGCGATCACCTCATCCGCGAAACCCAGCAGATCCAGATCGCTCTGGCCCGGCCCGCCGTGACGGTGGATAGCCCCCAGTACTACGCCGCCCGCGCCGCCGTCGCGATCCTGGGCGGGTATTCCTCGGCCCGGCTGTTCACCGAGGTCCGCGAGAAGCGAGGGCTGTGCTACTCGGTCTACGCCAGCTACGAGGGGCACCGCGACCGGGCCGCCCTGCTCTGCTACGCGGGCACCTCCGCCGACCGCGCCCAGCAGACTCTCGACGTCATGATCGCAGAGCTGAAGCGACTGGGCAGCGAGGGTATCGCCGCCGAGGAGCTGGACACAATGCGCGCGGGCCTCAAGAGCTCGCTCATCATGGCGCAGGAATCGAGCATGAGCCGCTCCGGCGCGCTGGCCTCCGACTGGTACTTCCTCGGCCGCGTCCGCCCGCTCGAGGAGATCGCGGCGGCCCTCGACGCGCTCACGCCCGAGGAGGTCTCGGCGTACGCCGCCACCCTGGCCTCGACCGACGAGCTGACCATCCTGACCCTCGGGCCGAATGCCCTTCGCATGCCTTCGTGAATAGGGGTTAGGGGAGAGGGATTAGGGGTTAGGAGATTCAGGCGAGGAGAGACCCTGAGACGACGCGATCGGGGACAGGCCGGGAAATAGAGACGGTCTTCACTCGTCCCCGGCCCCTAACCCCTAACCCCTGCGGAGCTGGCCCCTTACCCCTGTCCCCTAGCCCCTACGGAAGAGTCATGTCATTCCACCAGACCAAGCTGGACAACGGGTTGCAGGTCATCGCCGAGCTGAACGACCGGGCGCATTCGGTCGCGGCGGGGTTCTTCGTGAAGACCGGCAGCCGGGACGAGACGAGCGAGCTGGCGGGCGTGTCGCACTTCCTCGAGCACATGACGTTCAAGGGGACGCCGAGGCGCGACGCGCTGGCCGTGAATCGCGACTTCGACCGCGTGGGCGCCAAGCATAATGCGCAGACCTCCGAGGAGGACACGTTCTATCACGTGACCTGCCTGCCCGAGTACCTGCCGCCGGCGTTCGACGTGCTCTCGGACATCCTCCGGCCGACCCTCCGCGAGGACGACTTCGAGACGG
Source organism: Planctomycetales bacterium (assembly GCA_027452145.1). Taxonomy (GTDB): domain Bacteria; phylum Planctomycetota; class Planctomycetia; order Isosphaerales; family Isosphaeraceae; genus JAKAUH01. The sequence continues at coordinate 2,789 of DAIDHB010000254.1, read as the reverse complement.
AAAAACAGGTCATCATCGAGGAGATCCGGATGTACCTGGATAACCCGATGTCCGTGGCCTACGAGGCGGCGAAGACGGCGCACTACGGCGGGCACCCGCTCGGGAACAGCATCCTGGGCTCGGTCGAATCGATCACGGCGATGACCGCCGACCAGATGCGCGAGTACTTCGCCCGGCGTTACAGCGCCGAGAACATGGTGCTGGCGTTCGCCGGGAAGGGGCAGTGGGAGCCGCTACTCGAGCTGGCGCAGAAGCATTGCGGCTCGTGGCAGGGCGGGCCGGCGAGCCGCCAGGCGGTGCCGGTGCGCGGCACGGGCGAGTTCCGGGCGTTGCTCCGCGCTGACGACCAGCAGCAGACGGTCGTCGGCGTGGCCGACGGGCCGCCGCTGGAGAGCAAGGACCGATACGCCGCCCACCTGCTGGCGACCATCCTGGGCGACCACACCGGCTCGCGGCTCTACTGGGAGCTGATCGACCCCGGCTACGCCGACGGCGCCGAGATCTCGTACCAGGATTATAACCAGGCCGGATCGTTCTTCACCTTCCTGAGCTGCGAGCCCGAATCGACCCGCGAGAACCTCGGCCGCGTCGCCGACGTCTACAAGGATCTAATGCGCGACGGCCCCACCGAGGAAGAGCTGGTCCAGGCCAAGAACAAGGTCCTCGCGCGTTCGGTGCTCCGCAGCGAGCGCCCCATGGGCCGGCTGGCCTCGCTGGGATTCCACTGGATGTACCACGGTGCGTACATCTCGGTGGAGCAGGAGCTTGAGGCGTTCGGCCGCGTCACGCTGCCCGACCTGAGGCGCCTGCTGGAACAATGGCCGCTCTGGCCCATGACGATCGTCTCGGTCGGCCCCACGACCGACGTCCAGCCGCCGGGCTGAGGCGAGAGTTCGTCGAGAAATCGATTCTTGCCTTGCTCTTTGGTCGTGTCCTGGCGACCCGGCGACGTCAGTCGCCGGGTCATGCCGGGAGAGAAAGCACCCGGCGATTGACGTCGCCGGGTCGCCGGGCGGTATTCTCAGAGACCGCTGAGGTCGAGGGCCGACACGCGGATGCCCTGCTTGAGGCCCAGGCCCTTGTAGATCTCGTCGCTGGCGGGGACCGTGAGGTACTTGTGCGGCGGGATGCCGACGCTGGTCAATACCCGGCTCGGCCCGTCGGCCTTGCTGGTCTCGCCCTGGATCGCCAGGCCGCTCAGGATCAGCGGCGAGGCGTTCTCGATGCGGATCAGGTGGATCAGCTTGCCCTTGTCGCGCGTCTTCTGCACGACCTGGGCCCGCACCAGCCGGCTAATGATCCCCTCCGCGACGCCATCGGCCAGCCGGGCGGCGTCGGGCTTGCCGTCGGTCGTCGAGACCTTGAGGCTGAACTTGCCGAAGGCGACCCACTTCTGGGCCGCGCCGTCGCTGCTGGCCACCTGGACGAGCGCCTCGCCGCCATTGATCCGAACCCGGCAGGCCACCGACGGGCCCTGAGGCTGCACCGGCACGCCGATCCTGGCCGTGAGGCCCAGCACCGTCCGGTCCTTCAGCAAGGCCGTCAACGCATCGACGGCCGCCTGATCGGCCGCGTCCGACCCCTCGACCTGGAACAGCAGCGAGCCGGTCTCGGGCTGGTCGTCCTTCAGGTCATCGAGGCGATCGACGAAGTCGCGGGCGAGCGTCAGCTCGTAGGAGCGGATGCCAAAGCGATCGGCCAGCCGGGCGATGTCGTCCCACTCCAGCCCGGAGGTTAGCCGCCACATCACCACCTGCGAGACGGAAGTCGGCACCTTGCCGGCCGCCAGCCGCCGCAGCGCCTTCTGGACGCGGGGATTGTCGCTCACCCGCGACACGTCCCCGACGATTCGCAGCCGCTCGCCCTCCTCGGGCGCCATCGGGCCGACCTGACCCTCGGGCGCGTTGATGCTCACCAGGCGCGTCGGCAGGTGACGGGTCTGACGGGGCTTGAGGTCCGCGGAAGATAGCGTCGAGGCCGGCACGGAGCGCATCCCGCCGCCCATCATGCCGCCGCCCATACCCATCATCAGGCTGCGCATGTCCCAGCTATCGAAGTCGCCGCAGAAATACATGATCAGCCGGGAGAGCATCATCATGCCCATCATGGGGGGCATCGTCATGCCGCCTCCACCCATGCCGCCGCCCATTCCGCCACCCATTCCGCCCATACCGCCGCCCATGCCGCCGCCCATGCCGCCCCCCATACCGCCGCCCATGCCGCCCATGCCGCCGCCCATGCCGCCCATCATGCCGCCCATCTGGCCGGTGGCACTCTGGGCGACGAGGCCGGGGGGCAGGATCACGCGCAGGGGCTTGCTCGTTCGGTTGGTGACGGAAACAGTCATGCGGCCGTCGCCCGTGCCCCGGGCGTCAACGGTCACGAGGCCCTTTCTCGACGCCTCGGGCAGCGTGTAACTGGGGATCTCGCGGTCATTTGGGGCCGGAGCTGCTGGCTTCGTCCGCTTCTCCTGGGCACCGGCGGAGTCCAGCCCCAGCAGGAGCAGACCCGCAATCGCCGCGGTGAGTCGTCGCGTTAGCTGATTCATCGTGCTAACCTTTCGGTTTTGGTTGTGGAACACAAATATCGATCGCGGGAGGTGACCTCCCTGTCCCTCCGCGTGAGTCAACCGACAGCGCCACCCCTTCCTGTCAGCGGGCGCTCAAAACCAGCCACCGATGGGCGCTTGAAAACCAGCCACTTTGAGGAGACTCAGATCAGCCAGATAGGCTCCAGGGACAACTTCGTTGTCCCTGGAGCCTACCCATGGCGAATCTGCTCAAGATGGC
>DAIDHB010000253.1 GCA_027452145.1 Planctomycetales bacterium | reverse complement strand
CGCCGCCCCCGTCGCCGAGGCGATCGCCGCCCGCTCCGCCGCCCCCGCGAGTCCGCCGCCGCGCCCGGCCGCCGCGACGACTCCCCCGGCGGCCCCGCGCCCCGATCAGCCGGCTCCGGCCGAGCCCGGTCCCGCCGCGCAGGGCCCCGCGCCGGGGCAGGACACCGTCGCCTGGATCCACCAGCGGATCATGACCATCCAGCGCGAGCGCGAGACCCGCTGGCAGAAGATCCTCAAGCTCCTGCCCGGCGTGTCCTGACGCGCGCCTGCCCTGGGAATGTGTTTCCCGATCGGTGATCGCACCGGGAGGACGGGTCATCGTGTCGCGCGGCGTCTCATGGTGGCGATGCGGCCTGCTGGGGAGCTTCGTGCTCCTGACCTCGACCGGGGTCAAGTTCCTCCGGGTCCTCGTCGTCGGCGCCACGCCCGAGTTCGGCTGGGGCGACGCCGCGCTCTTCGCGGCGTGCATGTTCGCGCTCGGGTTCGCCTGCGGCCTCGTCGGCTGGGCCGGGCTGGGGCTCTCGCGCCGATTCGGGCCAGTCGGCGACGCGATGGTCGGTGTCGCCGTGACCGCCGTGTTCTTCCTGGGCTGCATGCTGGCCTTCGCGCCCGACATGCTCGGGCCCAAATGGACCTCCGGCGGCCGGCCCATGTTCGGCCTCGCGGTGCTGATCGGACTCGTCTGCGGCCCCTGGTTCGGCCGCGACCTGCGCAGGGAGATCGGCTCTTGATCTCGTCTGTTGTCCGCTGTCCGTCGTGGGGCCTTTCGTCCGTCGACGCGTGAAATGAGATTCCTTCCTGCCCCCAGGCAGGGTCTGACGGTGTAGACTGATCCCTCAACGGACAACGGACAACGGACAACGGAAAACGGACAACGGACAACGGACAACGGAAAACGGAAAACGGACAACGGACAACGGACAACGGACAACGGACAACGGACAACGGACAACGGACAACGGAAAACGGACGAGGTGGAGTCCTTCAGCATGATCGATCTTCTTGCGCCCCTGCTCGTGCTGGCCGCGGCGTGGTCCTCCGTCGCGGATGAGTCCACCTCGTCGTCGGCCCCGTCAGCCCTCGACCAGCAGCTCTGCCGCGAGGACCCCGCCGCGCTGGCACGCGATGCCCGCCGCCTCGGCGACGCCCGCCGCGGCGCGGTCGTCTTCTACCGGCCGTCGACGGCGTGCGCCCGCTGCCACACCCGCGATGAGGCCGCGGCGGGCGAGGCGGCGGCGACCGTCGGCCCCGACCTCGCGACGATCGGCAAGTCGCTCACCGACGCCCAGCTCATCGAGTCGATCCTCGAGCCCTCGAAGGTCATCGAGAAGGGCTACGAGCCGGTCACGATCGCCACCGACAACGGCCGGACGATGACCGGCTTCATCGTCGCCGATCGGCCCGACGCCCTGGTCTTCCGCGACGCCGCCGTCGCCGGCCGCACGCACACGATCCCGAAGGACTCGATCGTCGAGCGCCGCAATGGCGGGACCTCGCTGATGCCCTCCGGCCTGGTCAACTCGCTGGCCTCGCGCCAGCAGTTCCTCGACCTGCTCCGCTACGTCATGGACGTCGCCGAATACGGTCCCTCGCGCGCCCGCGCCCTGCGGCCCGACCCGGCGCTCGTCTCGCCGCCGCTGCCGGCGTACGAGTCGCGCCTGGACCACGCCGGGATGATCGCCGGGCTCGGCCCCGAGAGCTATCGCCGCGGCGAGGCGATCTACACTCGCGTCTGCGCCAACTGCCACGGCACGAAGGACCAGCCCGGCTCGCTTCCCGCCGCGCCTCGGTTCGCCTCCGCTTCGCTCAAGAATGGCAACGACCCGTACAGCATGTATCGCACGATCACCGACGGCTTCGGCCAGATGCCGCCCCAGACCTGGATGGTCCCTCGGCAGAAATACGACGTGATCCACTACATCCGCGAGGCCTACTTCCGGCCGCACAACTCCCACCAGTACGCGGCCGTCGACCGGTCGTATCTCGACCGCCTGCCGAAGGGGAATACCCGAGGCCCGGCGCCGTCGGCGATCGAGCCCTGGGTCGCCATGGATTACGGCTCGTGCCTGACGGCGACGATCGAGGCCGGCTCCGACCTGAAGAATGTCGCCTACAAGGGGATCGCCGTCCGGCTCGACGCGGGGCAGGGGGGCGTCTCGCGCGGCCACGCCTGGGTCCTCTACGAGCACGACACCCTCCGCCTCGCCGCTGCCTGGACCGGCGAGGGCTTCATCGACTGGAAGGGCATCAACTTCAACGGCCAGCACCAGGTTCATCCCAGGCTCGTCGGCAAGGTCCACATTGCCAACCCCGACGGCCCCGGCTGGTCCGACCCCGGGCATCCCGGGGCCGTCGAAGCGCGCCTCGTCGGCCGCGACGGCCGCCGCTACGGCCCCTTGCCGCGGGCCTGGGCGCACTACCGCGGCCTCTACCGCCACGGCGACCGCGTCGTGCTGTCGTATTCCATCGGCCAGGCGGATGTTCTCGAGCTTCCCGGCCTCGAGTCCGACCCCGCGCAGCCGGGCGTCTCCATCTTCACCCGCACCCTCGAGATCGGCCCGTCGGATGCCGCGCTCGAGATGCTCGTCGCCCCGGCGAAGGTCTCGGTCGCCTTGGCCGGCGACCGATCGGGCGCGACGCTGTCCCGCCGCGACGACGCGATCGTGCTGAGCCTTGCGCCCTCAGGGACGTCGCGGGTCGTCAAGGTCCTGATGTCGGGCGGGGCGAGCCAGGCGCTCGAGAGGTACGCGGCCAACTCGCCGGCGCCCGAGCCTCCGGGCGCCCTCACCCGCGGCGGTCCCGCGCGATGGCCCGAGGTCGTGGGGACACCCGCGGTCCTCGGGCGCGACGACGGCCCGTTCGCCGTGGATACCCTGACTCTCCCCGACCGCAACCCCTGGCTTTGCCTGGTCCGTCCCTCGGGCTTCGACTTCCTCCCCGGCGGCAAGAGTGCCGCGGTCTGCACCTGGGACGGCGACGTCTGGATCGTCGACGGTCTGGACAACCCAGCGCGCGGCCTGAGCTGGCGCCGGATCGCCGCCGGGCTGTTCCAGCCGCTGGGCCTGAAGATCATCGACGGCGTGATCCACGTCGGCTGCCGCGACCAGGTCGTCCGTCTGCGCGACCTCAATGGCGACGGCGAGGCCGACTATTACGAGTGCTACAACAGCGACCACCAGGTCACCGAACACTTCCACGAGTTCGCCATGGGCCTCCAGGTCGACGCCGAGGGGAACCTGTACTACGCCAGGGCCGCGCGCCATGGGCTGAAGGCGGTCGTGCCGCAGCACGGCACCCTGCTGAAGATCGCCCGAGGCGGCGGCCCGACCGAGATCCTCGCCACCGGCTTCCGCGCCCCGAATGGCGTCTGCCTCAATCCCGACGGCACCTACTTCCTCACCGATCAGGAAGGCTTCTGGATCCCCAAGAACCGGATCAACTGGGTGAAGCGCGGCGGGTTCTACGGGAACATGTGGGGTTATCACAACGTCACGGACGAATCCAACGATGCGATGGAGCCCCCGGTCTGCTGGATCACCAATGCCTTCGACCGTTCGCCGGCCGAGCTGGTGCGGGTCGAGACCGCGCAGCCCGGCTGGGCGCCGCTGCGGGGCTCGCTGCTGAACCTGTCGTACGGCAACGGCAAGGTCTTCGTGGTGCCGCACGAAATCGTCGGCGGCAAGATGCAGGGCGGCATGGTCGCGCTGCCGGTCCCGCAGTCGCCGACCGGAATCATGCGAGGGCGGTTCAGCCCGACCGACGGCCAGCTCTACACCTGCGGCCTGTACAGTTGGGCCGGCGACCGGACGCAGCCCGGCGGCTTCTACCGCATCCGCGCCACGGGCAAGCCGATGTACGTGCCAGTCGGCCTGCATGCGAAAAAGGGCGGCATGGCGATCACCTTCACCGGCCCGCTCGACCGCAAGACGGCGACCGACCCGAAGAACTACGGCGCCCGGATGTGGTCGTTGAAGCGGACGGTGAATTACGGCTCGGAGCACATCGACGAGCACGCGACGCCGATCCAATCGGCGAGACTCTCGGACGACGGACGCACGGTGTTTCTCGAGATGCCCGAGATCCGCCCGACCTGGTGCATGGAGATCACCTACGCGATCCAGTCCGCGACCGGCGAGGCCGTCGACGGGGCGATCGACAACACGATCCACCAGTTGGGCGATTGAGTTGACCGGCCGACCTGGCGCCCGGCTTCGAGCCGAGGAGCGGCGAGTGGTAGAATCCTCATGAGGCGAACACAATCCCAGGATTGACCGCCGTTTCCTCGAAGGATCCGGAGCCGTCCCATGTCCAAAGTTGCACCGATGCAGCCCGCGTACCCATCGGGCGCCACCGGCGCCTCGGCCCCGCCGATCCCGGCCTCGGAACTCTATCGCTTCACCGTCAATCAGTAATCGCTTGCTCCGGCGGAATCGTCTCACGATTGGACCTCGACGCGTCTGTAGAATAGGACCGACTGACGGAACGAGAAGTCGAGCCCAACCGCCGTCGGGCGACGGGAGCCGGGGTTAATCCTGGGTATGCTCAAGCGGCTAATCGTTGATTATCCCGGCGGAGCGCATCGACGTGAGCAGCGACACCCTGTCCGTGGACGTACCGACGCCAGCAGCGGCCAGCCTTCCCCTGGTCGACAACGCCTCGATCCTCACGCCGACCTCCGGCTTCCTGGCCCCTGGCTACACGCACACGATCAACGCTTATCGCGGCTGCGCGTTCGCCGGCGCCCTCTGCGGGACATTTTGCTACGCGCAGCACAACCGCTGGATCACCGGCGGCAAGCCCTGGGGGCTGTATGGCGCCAAGCGCCGGGCCCGCGAGGCGTACCGCGACGACTACGACCGCATCAAGAAGCCGAGACGTGGCGCGCCGGGCCCGCTGCGGATCTACATGAGCAGCAGCACCGACCCCTATCTTCCCCAGGAGCGGACGCTGCGGCTCACCCGATCGATCCTGGAGGAGATGATCACGCGCCCGCCCGACGTGCTGGTGATCCAGAGCCATCACACGATGGTCGGGCGCGACATCGACCTGATCGCCGATCTGTCGTCTCGATGCGAGCTGTGGCTCTCGTTGACGGTGGAGACCGACATGCCTCGCGTCCCGGGCCTGCCGCCGCACGCGAGCCCGCCGGCGAAGCGGTTGTCGACGCTGGAGACCTTCCGCGCCCGGGGCATCCGCACGCAGGCGACGCTCAGCCCGCTGTTGCCCATCGCAGACCCTCCCTCATTTGCCCGCGCGCTCGAAGCCTCGTGCGACCGGGTGATCCTCGACCATCACACCATCGGCGACGGCTCGCCGGGCGGCTGGCGGACGCGACGGACAGGCTTCCCCGACCGCCTCGCCGCGGCCGGATTCGGCGAGTGGAACAGCCTCGACAAGCTCAAGGAGGTCCGCGACCTGCTGGCCCAGGTGCTCGGCGACTCGCGCGTCCTGGTCGGCTGCGAGGGGTTCAACGCGGTGGGCGAGAGGCGGTCGTCGGGAACGGGGTTGTCGCCGTTGGCTTGACTGCCTCGGAGGGGCGACAGAAAATCGGAGTGTCCGATCTTCACCCGGACATTAATCTCTGGCTCGCCGCCGCCTGTGTTCACAGCCCTACCGAGAGGAGCTAGCCATGTCGGATCATGACGATGATCAAGCCGGGCCGGCCCGGAATGGGACGGGGCATCCTGAACTCGAGCAGGCCCTGGCTGAAACCGCTGCTCTGGCGCGAGCCCACTATGCGGTCGAGCCGGGCCTTCGAGCCATCTACCGCCTGGATGGCCCCGATCCGCACGGCTTTCGGATCAAGCTGCTCGAGGTGAATGAGCACACGATTCCCACGGGTATAGTGCCGGTCGGCTTTCCCGCTCATCCGGCGAGCGGTCTCCACTTTCCATCTGTGGTGATCGAGGTCACGCCGCAGGAGTACGAGGCCATCCAGCACAAGCAACTGAGCCTGCCCGCCGGTTGGGAGATCCGAGATCTTTATAAGCAGCCGGCGACTGCAGACTGCACCGGTGGGACTCCATGAAGCAGTCGCCGTATGACTGGTCGCGGGCCTACGCGAGGCAGGCTCAGGCTGACCTCGATGCGCGCGAGGCGCTGTTGAATGCCGAGGTCCCCGCGTGTCAGCATCTGCACTTCCTCCGGATGGCGTGCGAGAAGATCGCCAGGGCCCATCGGTGACTGGGTGGTGCCGAGCCTGAGACCCTGATGCACAGCCACGGCTACGCGGCGAAGGTCTTGCCGCAGATCGCCAGGGAACTTCTCAGGCGAGCCTCGTTCGCGGCACAGGTGCCAGTCGCTCAGGGCCGGATCGTTGGGATGGTCCAGCAGCTCGCCCGCGGGGTCGATCTTCTCACTCCCGCGGTCGATGATGACGGCCGTAGGCCGGATAACTGCGAGTATCCCTGGGAAGACGCCGGCGGCATCCTCCATGTGCCGGCCGAGCACAGTTTCGGATCTCTCGACGCCCTGCATCGGCATCGAGCGGGGCGACGTTTCTCAAGATCGTCACCATCGCCGCCGAGGAGTTGGGACAGGGCTCCTACTCGGCGTCGTGATTCGGCATTGCTCGCCCCCAAGGTCATGATCTCGCGGGACCTTGATTCCAACAACCCGTCGATTACGATGGATTGCGATTGATCGCCGGACATTTATTGATTTCGGGCGGACGATACCGTCGTGCCGATGGAAAGGGGCCGTCAATCCATGACAGGCGCCAGGCCGAGCGTCGCGGTGGTCATGGTCCTTTTCGCCAGCCTCATCTCCGCCGGGGGATTGGTGCCGGGGTCTTCCACGACTCGGGCGGCGAATCCCGCCGCCGGCGCGCCCCAACAGCAAGAGGCTCGCCCGCCGGCCGCCGCCGCCCAGGAGCCGCCGCGGCCCGCCGCCGCGGGCCTGGGCGCGAAGCAGGGGCCGCTCGTCCTCCAGGCGGAGGTCGTCGATTCGCAGGGAAATCCCCTGCCGGCCGTCGACATCGGCGTCACGATCGGGTATCAGCGCGGATCGAAACCCGCGACGATCTTCGAACGGACGAGGTCCGACGGCAAGGGTCAGGTCCGCCTGGAAGTCGCTCGCGAACGCCCGATTGGGATCGTGGCCTATGCCTACCTCTGGGCCCATCAACCCGGGCGCTCCGTTGCCGCGGCGGCGGTCAATCTGGGAGTAAGGACCTCCCCGCCACCGGTCCGCCTGACCCTGGAGGCGCCGGCGAAGTGGGCGACCACCGTCCTCGGCCCGGATGATCGGCCGATGGCGGGGCTGCGGATTGCTCCCTACGCCGTACGGTCCGCCGGGCGTTTCAGGACGTCGCTCACGGTCCCTGATGAGTGGGTCGATCGGCTGACCACGACCACCGACGCCAACGGCATGGCGACACTGACGTGCCTTGCACCGAACATGCAGCTCCTGGCGATCCGGGTGGCCGGTCCGGCCATCGCTCCACACGCGTTGCCGATCAATGATGCGGCGGTCAACGGCGTCGTCAAGCTCGGGCGCCCCGGGCGACTGGTCGGGATCGTCCGGACGACAGACGGAAAGCCATTGGCCGACGTCCCGGTGGAGGTCTGGGTCCAGGGCGCGGGCACCGGGTCCAGCGGCCTCGTCAATCGGTCGATCACGCCCATCGCACTCGTCAAACTCGGCCCTGCATCATTGAAGACCGGACCTCAAGGCGCATTCCAGACTCCGCCCGCCCTCCTGAACGGCTCGTCGTATCGCGTGTCCATCCGGCATGAGGGCTATCGGCCTTTCCTCTCGGACTGGATGACCCTGGACGGCGAGCGGACGGCGGTCCCAGCCATCCGACTCGAGCCGCTCCGGACGCTGACGGGCCGGATCACGGACAGCCAGGGCCGTGCGGTTGCCGGCGCCCGGGTCTTCGTGGCGGGGCAGGGCTCCGAGGCGGCGACCGATGCCGGGGGCCGGTTCACGCTGCTCGGCGTCCAGCCCGGCAAGGCCGTCATCCTGGCGGAGAAGGCCGGGTTCCGGCTCAGGGGCCGTCCGGTCGATCCGTCCGCTTCGACGGAGACGGGGTCGTTGACGCTTGCGCGAGCAGGCGAGGCCGTTGAGCCGGCCATCAGGCCGGTGCCGGAGGTGCTGCCACTCGAGGAGTCGCGCGCGCTCGCGGAGCAGCTCCTGCGGCCCAACTTGCCCGACGAGGCGAAACCCAGGAACGACCACCTGAACCTGGCCGCCATCGCAGTCCTGGGCTCGTTTGACCCGGACCATGCGCTCAAGCTGTTGCAGAATGGCGAGTTCCAGAAGGATGCGTATTACGCCCGGGTCCGGGCCGAAATCGCGGCCGGTCTCGCGGAGAAGGACCCCGCGCGGGCCGTGGCCCTCGTGGAGGCGATCCCCGATTCAGGGGGGAAAGTTCGGCGCATGATCGACGTGGCCAGGGCCCTGCCTGTCTCGGAGCGCGCCCGGAAGAACGCCCTGCTGGACCAGGCTGTAAATGGCCTCAAGGCTTTGCAACCGTACGTGCAGCTCCAGTCGCCTCTCCCGGCGATCGTCGAGCAATGGCTGGACCTGGGCGAGCGCGATCGAGCCCGGCTCCTGCTCCAGAAGGGGAAGTCCCTGTATGATGCCGTCCCGGCCGGCAGCACCGGTACCCTGCCCGAGTTCCTGCGGCAACTGGCGAGGCTCGAGCCCGACCCGGCCATCGAGCGCTTGAGGAAGATCCCGGATCTCACGAAATCCTCGACGATGGTGCTCCTCTACGATTCCCCGGCCTCGGTCGCTGTCGGGCTTGCGACTGACCATCCAGCCGAGGCCGAGTGGGCCTTCAACCTGTGGGATCGAACCGGGGTTCAATGGCAATGGTACACGAATCGTTGCACCATGAGCCTCTGTTATCGTCTGGCGCGGGTCGATCCGGCTCGCGCCTGTCGGGTCGCGATGGCGCAGCGAGGTCCGGCCGAACGCGCCCTGGCCTGGGCCTACGTGGCCCTCGGCCTGGCGGAGAAGGACAGGGCCGGTGCGGCCGAGGCGATCGACCACGCGATCGATGAAATCGATCGCTTGAGGCAATCGGGCCCGGGTCCGGAGGTGAGCCCGATCCTCAGTGATGTGCTCTTGATGTACCCGACGAACCCCGCCGCCCTGATCCTGCCGGTCGTTGAACGCGCAGCTCCCAATCGGCTGGACGACATCTTCTGGCGCGCCGTCGCGCTCCATCCTCGAGTCGAGGAATACGAGGAGCACGACTTCCAGCATTCCTACATCGGTTTCGAGTGCATCCTGCTTTCCCGGTACGACCGGGCAGTCGCTGCCGCGCTCTTCGCCCCGATGGACGCCTACCTCCACAGTCTGGCCGCGCGGCGAGAGCGGCGCAACGCCTTTGCTTACAGCCATCTCGTGGCCAAGGGCTGCATTGATCCTCGGGCGGCCCTCTCGCTTCTGGAAGCCCTGACTCCGACCGAGCCGTCCGATCCTCCGGTTGAAAGCGTCTCGAACCCGGCTTATACCGCGCGGATGACCCTCGCCAGGGCATTCGGTCAACCGGCCGAACGGCGCTGGAAGTTCCTCTGGAGCCGCATGGGGATGCAGCTTCCGCTCGGCGAGTGACGACACCTCACCCCGCGAACCGTCGCAGGACGAGGGTTGTGTTCTGCCCCCCGAAGCCGAAGCTGTTCGACATCGCCACATTCACCACACGATCGCGGGCCGAATTGGGGACATAGTCGAGGTCGCAATCCTCGTCCGGATGGTCGAGGTTCGCCGTCGGCGGGATCACACCGTCGCGGATCGCCAGCAGGCAGGCGATCGCCTCGACCGCGCCCCCGGCCGCGATCAGGTGGCCCGTCATGCTCTTGGTGCTCGACACCGCCACGCGGCGCGCATGGTCCCCCAGCGCGAGCTTCAGCGCCAGCGTCTCGACCGAGTCGTTCACCTTCGTGCTCGTGCCATGGGCGTTGATGTAGTCGACGTCCTCTGGATTGAGCCCGGCATCGCGCAGCGCGCCTCGCATCGACGCGACCGCGCCGCGGCCCTCGTCGTGCGAGTCGGTGAGCCGGAAGGCGTCGGCCGTCGAGGCGTGGCCGGCGACCTCGCCCAGGATCGTCGCACCCCGGGCCCTCGCGTGCTCGAACGACTCGAGCACGAGCATCCCGGCTCCCTCGCCCAGGACGAACCCGTCGCGATCGCGGTCGAAGGGGCGGCTGGCGCGATCCGGGTCGTCGTTGCGCGTCGACATCGCGGTGAGCAGGATGAAGCCCGTCATGCCCAGCGGGTGGATCATGCTGTGCACGCCGCCGGCGAGCATCACGTCGGCTCGGCCGTCGCGGATCAGGTCGACCGCCTCGCCGATCGCCTGGGCGCCGGCCGAGCAGGCGGTGAGGCACGACAGGTTCGGCCCCCGCGCGCCGAAGGCGGCCGCGACGTGCCCGGCGGGCGTCCCCGGCTCCTGCTCGGACTCGACCAGCGGGTCGAGCAGTTCCGTGCCCATCGCCGTGAAGCGCCGGGTGTCGACGCGGTCGCCGTCGAGCGAGCGGCGGACCAGGTCGACGAACCGGGGGAAGTCCGCCGGGCCGTCCCCTGCGCCGAGATAGACGCCGAACCGGGACGGGTCCGGACCCGGGTCATCGAGCAGTCCGGACTCGCGTACGGCCTGCGCCGCGGCGGCCAGCGCGAGCCTCGTGTTCCGGGCATGTCCGTTCCACCGGGCCGCGTCGGCGCCGAGGTCGCGCGCCAGGTCGAACCCCTTGATCTCGGCCGCGATCCGCGTCGCGAAGTTCCGTGCGTCGAACAGAGTGACCGGCCCGACCCCGCCGCGGCCCTCGCGCAGCGACTCCCAGGTGGACTCCACGTCGTGCCCCACCGGCGTGACCAGCCCCATCCCGGTGACGACGACGCGCCTGTCTGTGCGTTTCATATCTTCTTTTCTCCGTCACGAAGGGAAGCACTTGCCGAACGCCACCAGCAGCCGGAGCGGCCCCTGGACGCGGATCTTCCGCCGGATCATCGCCCAGACGAGGCTCCGCGTGCCGGCCAGGAAGCCGAGCCAGGCGTCGCTGTCGGCGGTGATCCGCATCTGGGCCTCGCCCTCGTGCCCATCCCGGACGTCGATCGAGCGATTCCGGATCGTCACGGTCGCCTCGGCCGGCTCGCGTCCCGTGAACGTGAAGTGATACGTCGCCGACAGCCCCCGCGCGGCATCCCGCTGGAACGTCAGCCGCAGGCCGAAGAGGAACCCTGGGATCGAGCCAACGCCCAGCCCGCGCACCCGCCGGATCGTCTTCCACGGGAAGCGCCGGGCGACGTGCGCCTCGGCGTCCGAGCCGGGGATCACGTAGACCGGCTCCTCCTTGGCCTTGAGCGGATCGACCACCCCCTCGAGGAAACGCTTGCGGTCGTCCAGGAACGGCCCGATCACGTCCTCGCCGGCTGGGCAGACGGCGACGCAATACGCGGCCTTGTAATTGGCCTTGTGAGAGAGGCTCTGCCACATCGACGCCGACTCGCTCGAGGAGACCCGGCGCCGGTAGTCATCGCCGCCGCGGCTGTCGGCGATCGTCGAGACCCAGTCGGTGAACCCGCTCATGAACTCGCGGTAATTGTGCGTCATGCAGGCCGAGAAGTTGAAGTAGCCGTCGGCCCCGATGGCTCCGACCGGGCAGGCGGCCACGCACAGCTTGCACTCGACGCACGGGTTGTAGTCGATCGGCTCGCCGGCGGCCGAGACCTCGCGCGAAACGAGGATCGTCCCCAGACTGATGAAGCTGCCGAAGACCGGGTGGATGACGCAACGGTGCAGCCCCATCTGCCCCAGGCCGGCGGCGACCGCCACCGGCTTGTGCGCGACGACCCAGATCCGCCCGGGGAATCGGTCCATCTCCATCGGGAAGGCCGACGTCGGATTCATGGCGGGCACGCCCGCCTCGCCCAGCGCGCGGACGACCTTGCGCGCGACCTCGTCCATGTGCTCGTAGCTGGCGTGGAACTCCTGGTTGGCCGCCGATCGCGCCGGACTGCGGACCGGCCCGGGGTTCATCCGGCCGACCAGGCTCACGAGCGTCCGCGTCGCCGGGAAGGCTCGAAGGATCTCCGCCCGCTGGTCGTCGACCTCCGATCGGTCGATCGCCACGAAGCCGACGTCGTCGGCCCCGGCGTCCAGGCAGAGCCGGCGCAGCCACTCGGCGTCGAGCACGCCCGGCACATCGGCGGGCGCCCGCCGTCGGTGCCGGATCACGGTCGGGTGTTCGTCCAGCCTGGTCATGGGGGCCTCATATTGTATATACAACATAACCGCCACAGGATTGCGGCGGCCTGGTCCCAGCAATACTCACGTCCGTTTTAGCCGGCGGCGGTTCCCAGCCCGAGGCGGCCGGCGATCTCCTTGAGGGCGTCCACGCCAGGGGCGCCGATGAGCCGGCCAGCTTCCGCCTGGGCAGACTCCCACGCGGGCCGGGATCGGGCGAGGAGGTCCAGGCCGGCCGGGGTGATGCGGAGCACCTGGTT
Source organism: Planctomycetales bacterium (assembly GCA_027452145.1). GTDB lineage: Bacteria > Planctomycetota > Planctomycetia > Isosphaerales > Isosphaeraceae > JAKAUH01. The sequence goes on along the minus strand of DAIDHB010000253.1, from coordinate 39,073 downwards.
CCGGCCGCCGGCCGGCGGGTCCGACTCGAGCCAGCCGTTGGCTTTCATGATCTCGACATCGCGGCTGACGGTCGATTTCTCGATCCTTAGAACCCGGCAGAGGTCGGCCGGCCGGGCCTCGCGCATCCGGGCGACGGCCACCAGCAGATTCGCCTGACTGATCCGGAGGCCCAGCGGCCGCAGCGCCTCGTCGTACACGGCCGAGACGACCCGGTTGATCAGTCGCACCCGCACGGCGATGCACTCGCCGGCGATCCGGTCGATCAACTCCGAGTCCAGGGCCGTTCCACGTCGCTTCATGGTTAAGTTGTATATGCGACTTCGCCCGAAGTCAAGTCCTCATCCGGCGCGAGGCGGTGCTGGAGTAGGCCCTGGGATAGCGGACAGACCGGAACCGGCGCTCGGCGGGGAGCATCGGTTCCTATCCTCTCGGAATAAACCCGGGAACGCCGGTCTCCACGACGGAATTGAACCTGATCCGATGGGTGATTCCTTCGCTAATCTCCCGCACGGCGTCTTCGGGGAGGGTGGAGACTTCGAAGTTCTCCTTGATCCGGCTGGGAGTCTTCGAGGTGGTCAAAAGGGCCGTCCCGCGCTGGATGGCCCAGGCGAGCAGGACCTGCGCCGGGGTCTTGTTGACTCGCCCGGCGATGGCCGTGATGACAGGATCTTCCAGCAACCTGGGCTCGCTACTATGCCCCAGCGCGGCGAACGCTTGAAACACGATGTCATTCGCCTTGCAATAGTCCAGGAGGTCCCATTGCGGGAGATAAGGATGGGATTCGACGTGGACAACGGCCGGCTTGATCCTCGCCGCCTCGAGGATTCCTCTCGTCTGGGCCAGGTTGACGTCGGATAATCCGATGGCCCGGCACTTGCCCTCGTCTACCAGGTCCTCCAACGCCTGCCATGTCTCCAGCAACGTCACCCCCTCGTCATAAATCACATTGCCATTCGCATCCCTCGGGTCCTGCTCGTCTCCAGGTTGGAAGGCAAAGGGCGTGTGGATGAGATAGAGATCGACGTGGTCGAGTTGGAGTTTCCTGAGACTGGCCTCGAAGGCGGGTTTGACGCGCTCGGGACGATGATTGCTATTCCAGAGTTTCGTGGCGATAAACACTTCCTCCCGCCTGATCATCCCCGCCTTGAACACCTCCTGCATCGCTTCGCCGACTTCCGTCTCATTTCGGTAACGTTCCGCGGCGTCGAGCTGCCGAAACCCTGCCTCCAGCGCCGCCCTGGTCGCGATCCTGGTTGCCACGGGGTCGGGAATCAGCGTGCCGAAGCCGAGGGCGGGGATGGCACCTGATCCATTGTTGAGGGGTATCCTCGTATAGCGAAGGTTGTCGCTCTCTGCCATCGTTTCACCCCTCCAATCGAAATCCGCCGGCGCGTCAGCGGCCAGGGTCACGTGAACCTGCCGAACTCATCTTCGAAGCAGCGACAGCGGTCGGTCGGTTCAGCGGTTCACCCCGCTCATATCCTCGTAGCGTTCTCCGCTGGCCGCGCCCTTCGGTGCCGCCTCGTCGATCCGTTCGAGGTCCTCGCGCGTCAGGGTGATGCCGAGCGCGGCCACGTTCTCTTCCACGTTTTTTCGACGCTTGGTCCCGGGGATGGGAACAACCCCCTCCTGGGCCATGAGCCACGCCAGGGCCAACTGGGCCGGGGTCACTTGCTTCGCGGCGGCGATCTGCTTCACCCGGTCCACGAGCTCCAGGTTCTTCCGGAAATTCTCCCCCTGGAATCGCGGCCGATGGCGACGCCAGTCGTCCGCCGCGAGGTCTTCGAAGCGGCGCAACTGGCCGGTGAGGAAGCCGCGGCCGAGCGGGCTGTACGCGACGAAGCCGATGCCCAGTTCCCTGACGGTCGGGATGAGCTCGTCCTCGGGGTCGCGGCTCCACAGCGAATACTCGGTCTGCAGCGCGGTGATCGGGTGGACCGCGTGCGCCCGGCGGATGGTGGCGGGCGCCGCCTCGCAGAGGCCGAGGTAACGCACCTTTCCGCGCCGTACCAGCTCCGCCATCGCTCCGACGGTTTCCTCGATGGGGACGTTCGGATCGACACGGTGCTGGTAATAGAGGTCGATGTGGTCGACCCCCAACCGCCGGAGCGAGCCATCGCAGGCCTCACGTACGTACTCCGGCCGGCCGTCGATGCTCCCTCCGCCCTTACCGTCCGTGCCGCCCACGAAGCCGAACTTCGTGGCCACTCTCACCTCGTCACGCCGGCCGCGGATCGCCCTGCCGACCAGCTCTTCGTTGGTGAACGGGCCGTAGGCATCCGACGTGTCGAGGAGATTGACCCCTAGGTTCAGGGCCCGGTGGATGGTCGCGATCGACTCGGCCTCGTCCGCGGGCCCGTAGGCATCGCTCATCCCCATGCAGCCGAGGCCCATCGCGGAGACGGTCAAACCCTGCTTGCCGAGTCGCCGCGGCTCCATGAGCTTCTCCCTCGTGATGCACGCGCCCCGTCGTTAGTTCCTGGATGGGCGTCGACCACGTTATTCGGGCGCCCCGCTGACCGCCGCGTCTTCCCAGTACGCGTCTTTCCAGGACGCGTACTGGGCTTCGCCGTTGCCGATGGACCAGTTCTCCTTCTGGACATCGACGAGATTGATGAAGACATCCTCGGGGCGGATGCCCGGTGTCTTTGCGAGCCCGTCGGCGATCGCCCTGTAGAGCGCCTTCTTCTGGTCGACCGACCGGCCCTCGTTCCACGTGATCTGGATGATGACCAGGTCATCGCTGCGGTCGATGCCGAGATAGCCCGGATCGAAGAGGAAGCTGTCGGCGTCGTGTTCGCTCACGACCTGGAAGCGGGCGTTGGCCGGCACTCCTGCGACGGCGACCATCGCCTCGTAGACGACGCGGCCGATCTCCTGGCGGTAGGTCGGATCCTTGCCCTTGCGCAAGTCGATTCGAACGAGTGGCATGATTTCATCCTCATTCGCATGCGCGGATCGAGGTCGCCGGCCTACGGCCGAGAGTCCAGATAGTAGATGTGGATGGCGAATAAATCAAGCACGTGCAAAAACGGCGAACTTCAGATGGCGGAGAAGATCCTTCCCGGTCGATCGAAAGAGCCATCCGTCGAGACCCGACCGAACGGCGTCAGCCTGGAAAGTCTGATCTGGTCTGCCCCGAGCTCCACGCGCAAAATCATCTGGCAGGATTGAGACTCCTCGCGGTTGGATTACGCTATGTGGAGTAAGGAACCCCTGTCGGAGGCCATCCCATGGCGATCGAACCCGAGCGCGTCAAGGCCCTGTTCCTGGCGGCCATCGAGCGTGGTGACGCTGCCGACCGTCGGGCGTTCCTCGATGCCGAGATCGGCGACAACGCTGAACGGCGCTGGCTGGCCACGGCGCTCGACTCGGTCCGGTGACCGGGGCCACCTCGCCACGCTTGCCGCCCGTCGGGATCGGGACTTACCCGCAACGAACGGCCGACGTCGGCCGTCTGGACAGTAATTGCGTGCATGCGGCGCACGCTATGTTGCCCCCGGCCCCCTTGGGGGGTGCCGGTTTTTCTCTTCCTCTACCTACAGGATGTATCGGATCCGCAAAAACTGTACGGCACCTGCCCGCGGCGGAGCCGGCTTTTGAACCCAAGTGGTTGACCTGAAAGGATTAAAAAATTCCGAAAATTTTTCGAGAATTTCCCGGTCCGGCGATGGCGGGTTATGGCCGTCCCGAGGGCCCGGCTCAGTCTTCCTTCTTGAATTCAGTCTTGTCGATCTGGTAGAGGGCGATCTTGTCGGTGATGGTGCGTCGGGAGAGGCCGGTGAGGCGGGCGGTGCGGCCGATGTGGCCGCGGGTGCGCTTGAGTGCGCGGCGAAGGTAGCGCTCCTCGAAGGCGGCGGTGAGCTCGCCGAGCTGGTCGGTCAGCGGCCGCGAGAGATCCACGGGGAGCTGGAGCTTGGGGCGGGTCGGCTTGAGGATCTCGGAGGGGAGGTTCTCGGGGCGGATGACGTCGTCGCGCGAGGTGACGGTGGCGCGCTCGATGGCGTTCTCGAGCTCGCGGATGTTGCCGGGCCACCGGTGCTGGAGCAACAGCTCCATGGCCTCGGGCGAGATGGTCTTGGGCGGGACACCGAGGCGGCTGAATTTCTGGGCGAAGTGGGCCGCCAGAAGCGGGATGTCCTCGGGCCGCTCGTGGAGCGGGGGCAGGTCGAGCTTCACGACGTTGAGGCGGTAGTACAGGTCCTCGCGGAACTTCCCTTCCTTGCAGAGGCGGAGCAGGTCGCGGTTGGTGGCAGCGATGACCCGGACGTCGACCTCGACGGTCTGCGCGCCGCCGACGCGCTCGAACCGCCGCTCCTGGAGGACGCGGAGCAGCTTCGCCTGCATCGCCAGGGGGATCTCGCCGATCTCGTCGAGGAAGATGGTGCCGCCGTGCGCCAGCTCGAACCGCCCCTTGCGCTGGCCGACGGCGCTGGTGAACGCGCCCTTCTCGTGGCCGAACAGCTCGCTCTCGAGCAGCGATTCGGGCAACGCGGCGCAGTTGACCGCGACGAACGGGTTGGCGGCTCGGGGTGAGGCCTCGTGAACGGCGCGGGCGACCAGCTCCTTGCCGGTGCCGGTCTCGCCGAAGATCAGCACGGTGCTGATCGTCTGCGCCACATGGCTGATCAGCTCGAAGACGTCCCGCATCCTCGGGCTCTTGCTGAGGATGTGGTGGAAGTTGAATTCCACATGCAGCTTCTCGCGCAGCGCCGCGACCTCGTCTTCCAGCGCGCGCTCGCGCAGGGCCCGCTGGATCACCAGCCGCAGATGTTCGAGGTTGATCGGCTTGGTGAGGAAGTCGACGGCGCCCAGGCGCATCGCCTGGACGGTCTGCTCGATGGTGCCGAAGCCCGTGGTAACGATCACGTCGGCCGGCAGCCGGCGCTTCTGCACCTCCTCGAGCAGTTGCAGGCCGTCGATCCGCGGCATCTTCAGGTCGGTGACGATCACGCTGTAGGGCCGCTCGGAGAGGGCCTTGAGCGCGTCGCTGCCGTTGGCGGCGGTGTCCACGGCGAGGTTCGGGTCTGTCTCGAGGAAGATCTGGATCTGCTTGCGGGCCGTCTCGTTGTCCTCGACGATCAGCACGCGACGGCGGGGAGGGGCGGGCGCGGGCGTGGCCTCGATCGGTGCCGCCTCCGCGACTGTCGTCTCGGGACCCGCGGTGCTCGCCTGGTTGCCGCTCACAGCTCAGCTCCTGTCCGCCTGGGGTCCCGCCGGGTTCTCCGCCGCCTCTGCGTCTTCCGCCCACTATACATGCGCAGTCCCTCACCGACAACCGAAGCGGCGGCGGGGGAGCTCGCGACCCGCGAGGGCTGATGCGACGTCGCGCCCTCGCGGCGCCATCCCGCTCGCCGCCGAGCGCCGGCGGCCCGGCCGCCGACTATTTTTCGGGTTCCCGGGTTCGTGCAACTCTCGCGCCGAGGCGTTTGGCCCCGGGATTGCTAAACGAAATGGGAGCCTCGCGCGGTGCGGGGATCGTAGCAGCGAGGCGAATACGAGGACGTGGCGCGACGCGAGGGGAATGCCGTGGTGAGCAAGACATCCGTGGGTGCGGGCTGGCAGCGGGCGATCGTGACCCTGACCGGCACGGTGGTCGGTGTCGTGGTGGTCGGCACCCTGTTCTGGGCCCAGGCGGTCTTCATCCCGGTGGCCCTGGCGGGGTTCCTGACCTTCCTGCTCAGCCCGCTGGTGAACCGGCTCCGGCAGCGCGGGCTGCCGCGGACGCCGTCGGTGATCGCCGCCGTGCTGATCGCGGCGGCCATCCTGGGCGGGATCGGCTGGCTGGTCACCACGCAGATCACCAGCCTGCTCAGGGAGCTGCCCAAGTATGAGGAGCAGATCAAGGAGAAGGTGAGGACGTTCAAGCAGGTCGCCGAGGGCCCGGGCCAGCTCCAGAAGATGATCCGGGACATCACCGACGAGGGCAAGGAAAAAGGCAAGGGCTCGCCCGACGGTAAGCCCGCGCCCGATGGCAAGACCGCGCGGTCCGGGGCCGATCAGGGGGACGACAGCAGCGAGGCGCGGGCCCCCGCGCCGCAGCAGCCGACCGCCGTGGTCCTCGAGCCGCAGCGGGCCGCGTGGCTGTCGGGGCTGACGTCGTTTCTCAGCCCGCTGCTCGAATACGTCGGCGAGCTGGCCCTGGCGTTCATCCTGGTCATCTTCATGCTGCTGAAACGCGAGGAGCTACGCAACCGGGTCATCCGCCTGGCCGGCAGGGGCAAGATCGTCGCGGCCACCAAGTTCGTCGACGAGGCCGGGCAACGCGTCAGCCGCTTCCTGCTGATGCAGGCGATCGTCAACGCCAGCTTCGGGGTCCTCTTCGGCCTGGGGCTCCTGGCCATCGGGGTTCGCTACGCCCTGCTGTGGGGCTTCCTGGGCGCCATGTTGCGCTACCTGCCCTACATCGGGCCCTACCTGGCTGCCATGTTCCCGCTCTCGCTGACCGTCGCGATGTCCGAGGGCTGGGGCGCGACCCTGATGGTCCTCGGGCTGTTCCTGACCCTCGAGCTGGTCATCTCCAACTTCATCGAGCCGAGGCTCTACGGGCAGAGCATGGGGGTCTCCGAGATCGCGCTACTGGTCTCGGCGGCCTTCTGGGCGTTCCTCTGGGGGCCCATCGGGCTGGTGCTCTCCAGCCCGCTAACGGTCTGCCTGGTGGTGCTGGGCCGGTACATCCCGCGGCTCGAGTTCCTCTCGGTGCTCCTGGGCGACGAGCCGGCGCTCGACTCGGCCATCAGCTTCTATCAGAGGCTGCTGGCCCGCGACCAGGACGAGGCGGAGGACCTGGTCATCGAGCAGATGAAGGCGGCCGAGACGCCCGAGGCGATCTACGACGCGATGCTCCTGCCGGCCCTGGGCTCGGTCAAGCGCAGCCGGATCAGCGGCGACATCACGGTCGAGGACGAACAGTACGCGCTCCAGGTGATCCGCGAGATCGTCGAGGACATCGGCGAGGGCCGGATCGGCGCCGAGGTCGCGGCCGCATCGTCGGGTGAAGCCGAGGCGGACGAGGCCGCGCGGCCCTCGCCGACCGAGCCGCCGCTCCGGATCTTCGGCTGCCCAGCGCACGACGCCGAGGACCGCACGGCGCTCGAGATGCTCGGCCGCATCCTCGACCCGGCCCGCTGGGACCTCGAGCTGATCGAGCCCACCACGCTGACGTCCGAGCTGCTCGCCCTGGTCGAGGAGCGCCGGCCCGCCGCGGTCTGCATTGCGGCGACTCCGCCCGGCGGCCTGGCCCACACCCGCTACCTGTGCAAGCGGCTGAGGTCGCGGTTCCCCGAGCTGAAGGTCCTGGTGGGCCGGTGGGGCATGGTGGACCTCTCGGCCTTCGACCCGGCCTCGCAGCCCGCCGCCGGCCGCCTGGATACGGCCGTCAAGGATCCCGAGGCCACCGCCTCGTCGACGGCCCAGTCGACGGCCCACGAGCCTGCCGCCAACCGGGTGGTCGGCCGGCTCACGGAGGCGGGCGCCGACCTGGTCGCGCTGACGCTGCTGGAGACCCGCCAGCAGCTTGCCAGCCTGGTGCCGGTCCTGCTACAAGGCCCCGACGGGGCGGCGCGGCCGAGTGACGGCGACGCCCCGGCCGGCGGGGACGGCGCGTCGGGCCGCGAGGCCCGCGCCAAACAGAGCGCGGCGGTCGTCGGAGCCCCCGCCTGACCGTCTGCCCGAATCGGCCTGGGACGCCCGCCGGACTCCGGACGCCCCAGGCCGCCACGCCGCGCCGCGAATCTCGACCCGACCGACCCGATTTTGTCCGTCCCGGCGAGGACCATGCGATTCACGATCTTCAAGAAGGGCCTGACCCTGATCGCCGTGCCCCTCCTGGTGCAGGCGGTGTTCATCGCCATCCTCGTGCGCGCCCAGGCCGAGCACGTCCAGGCGCAGGACAGGGCCGTGCACACCAAGGAGGTCATCGTCAAGGTCGAGGAGCTGCACCGCGCCCTGGTCGAGGCCTACGCCGCCGCCCGCTCGCTGGTCTACTCCGAGGCCGCCCCCGGGCCCGTGCGCCCCGACGCCGCGCGGCGCGCGGTGCCCGCCCTGGCCGCCGAGCTCCAGTCGCTCGTCGCTGACAACCGGCTCCAGGCGACCCGCGCGGCCGACGTCGCCGGGCAGTCCTCCGCCTTCGTGGCCTGGGTCGATGAGGAGCGCCGGCTGGTCGGCTCCGGCGGGCGCGGCCGCGCGGTCGAGGGGCTCGTCGACGGCGCCCTGCGGCTCGACGGGCTCCGCGCCGCCATCGCCGAGGTCCGCGGCGAGGAGGAGCGGCTCGACCGCCGGCGGATGGACGAGCTGCGCCGGACCTCCGAGCGGCAGGTCTGGACGCTCGTCGGCGGCGGCGCGGCGATCGTCGTCTCGACGCTGATCCTCGCCCTGCTGTTCCTCCAGGGGATCATCCATCGGCTAGACGTCCTGCGCGACAACGCGCGGCGGCTCGGCGAGGGGAAGCCGCTGAATCCCCGGCTCACCGGCCGCGACGAGATCACCGAGGTCGACCGCGCCTTCCACGAGATGGCGGACAACCTGGGCCAGCAGAAGCAGGAGAACGAGATGTTCGTCTACAGCGTCTCGCACGACCTGCGCTCGCCGCTGGTGAACCTCCAGGGTTTCAGCGAGGAGCTCGGGCTGTCGTGTCGCGACCTCCGCGAGCTGTTCGTCCGCGACGACGTGCCCGAGCCCGTGCGGCGCCGGGGCCTCCAGCTCATGGACCGCGACGTCGAGGAGTCGATCCGCTTCATCCAGGCGGCCGTCGGCCGGCTGGCGCGAATCATCGACGCGCTGTTGCGCCTCTCCCGCGCCGGACGGGTCGAGTACCAGTGGCAGGAGGTCGACCTTCAGGCGGTCGTGGGCAAGATCGTCGCCGCGCTGCACGACTCGATCTCCGGCAAGGCGGCGCAGGTCTCGGTCGACGCCCTGCCGCCGGCCTACGGCGACCCGACGGCCCTCGAGCAGGTCTTCGCCAACCTGATCGGCAACGCCGTGCAGTACCTCGATCCCGAGCGGCCGGGTAGAATCGAGGTCGACTCCACCGGGCCCGACGACAAGGGCCTGCCGACGGGCCTGGTGGTCTATCGCGTCCGCGATAACGGGCTGGGGATCCCCGAGGCCTACCACCAGCGCCTCTTCACCGCCTTCAGCCGCTTCCACGCCGGCGCCGCCCAGGGCGAGGGCATCGGCCTGGCCCTGGTCCGGCGGATGGTGGAGCGGCACGGCGGGCGGATCTGGGTGGAGTCGTCCGCCGGCGTCGGCACCACCTTCCTCGTCGCCCTGCCCGGGGCCCGTGGCGACGGGCCCACCGACGGCAACGGGACCTCCTCCGCCGTCGCGGCCCGGGCGCCGGCCGCGTCCGCTGCATCCGAATCCTCCTGAGGAGACCGCAACCCATGGGCACCGAGCCCCTCCTGATCGTCCTCGCCGAGGACGACGACGGCCACGCCAGCCTGGTCCAGCGCAACCTCGAGCGCGCCGGGCTGGCCAATGGACTTCATCGCCTCAAGGACGGCCAGGAGGCCCTCGACTTCGTCCGCGGCGAGGGGGACTTCTCCGACCGCAACCCCAGCCAGCAGCCCGTCCTCCTCCTGCTCGACATCAAGATGCCCCGCGTCGACGGCGTCGAGGTCCTCCGCCAGGTCAAGTCCGACCCCAAGACCGCGCTGATCCCCGTCATCATGCTCACCACCACCGACGACCCCCGCGAGATCCAGCGCTGCTACGAGCTGGGGTGCAGCGTTTACATCACCAAGCCCGTCGACTACCAGGGCTTCGTCGAGGCCATCCGGCGGCTCGGCCTGTTCCTTCAGGTCGTCCGGGTGCCCGGGCACTAGGCTCTGTCTGACAATCGGATTTCTCGATGGGTCGAGGTCAAAGGGAAGGCGAAGATCGGCGGACGGAGCCGCCTCCTACACCAGACCACTCGATTCGGTCCTTGTAGGAGGCGGCTCCGTCCGCCGACTCCCGCCTCCGACGTCCGCCGACTCTCGCCTCCGACGGGTAACCTGATGTACGGCCGTCGAATACCAGACAGAGCCTAGTCATGACGAACACGATCCTGCTGGTGGAGGACGACCCCGGGGTTGCCCGGCTGGAGCGGCTGAGGCTGGAGCGCGCCGGCTACGCGGTCGTCGCGGCCGAGACGGCCGAGGAGGGCCTCAGTCGTGTCGCCGAGGGCGGCGTCGACCTGATCGTCCTCGACCAGAACCTCAGCCACGGCACCAGCGGCCTGGAGCTGTTCCGCCGCGTCAAGGAGGCCGGGCACAACGTCCCGGCCATCCTGGTGACCGGCATGCAGGAGGAGGGCCTCCTGGTCGAGGCCCTCCGCGCCGGCGTGCGCGACTTCGTTCCCAAGACGCCCAACTTCCTCAACCACCTCGAGCCGATCGTCGCCCGGGTGCTCGACCAGGTCCGGACCGAGCGCGAGCTCGCCGAGTCGCGCCTCACCGCGCGCGCCAACGAGGAACGCCGCCGCGAGCTGGAGTACGAGATCGCCCAGCGCAAGCGCGTCGAGCAGGCGCTGCGCGAGGCCGAGGAGAACCTGCGGCGGATGATCGAGAGCGTCAAGGACGTCGCGATCTTCACCATTGACCCGACGGGCCGGGTCGTGACCTGGAACCCTGGCGCCCAGCGCCTCTTCGGCTACGCCGACCGCGAGATCATCGGCCGCGAGGCCGACGTGCTGTTCACCCCCGAGGACCGCGCCGCCGGCGTCCCGGCGCGCGAGCTCGCCACCGCGGCCAGCAGCGGCCGCGCCACCGACGAGCGCTGGCACATCCGCAAGGATGGCAGCCGCTTCTTCACCAGCGGCGTGACCAGCCCGATCCGCGACGCCGAGGGCGGTCTCGTCGGCTTCACCAAGGTTGCGCGCGACATCACCGAGAACCGCCGCGCCGAGGAAGCTGTCCGCGAGGCCGCCGTCCGCTTGAAGGCGATCGTCGACACGGCCGTCGACGGCATCATTACCATGGACGAGCGCGGCGTCGTCGAGACCATGAACCCGGCCGCCGAGCGGATCTTCGGCTACCGCCACGACGAGGTCGTCGGCCGGGGCATCGCCCTGCTCCTGCCCGAGCCCGCCAGCGACGAGCACGACGACTCGCTCGAGCGCTACCTCCGATCGGGGTCGCCCGCGATCATCGGCGCCATCCGCGAGGTCCACGGCCGCCGCAAGGATGGCTCGATCTTCCCCATGGAGATGGCCGTCAGCGAGTCCCGCCTGGGCGACCGGCGGATCTACACCGGCATCGTCCGCGACATCTCCGAGTTCAAGCGGGCCGTCGCGGAGCGCAGCCGGCTCCTCGCCGAGCTCGAGGCCGAACGCGCCCTGCTCAACACGCTGCTCGACAACGCGCCGGTCGGCTTCGGCTTCTTCGACCACGAGCTCCGCTACGTCCGCCTCAACCCCGCACTGGCCGCCCTCGACGGCCTGCCGCCCGAGGAGCACCTCGGCCGCGCCCTGCCCGATGTACTGCCCCGCATGTCTCCCGAGCTCTTCGACGCCTTCCGCCGCGTCCTCAAGGGCGGCGACAGCGTCGTCAGCCGCGAGTTCCGCGGCGAGACCCCGCGCTCCCCCGGACGGCCGCGCTACTGGCTGTGCAGCGTCTACCCCGTCAAGACCCCCGACGGTGCCTTCCTGGGCGCCGGCGCCGTCGTCACCGACATCGACGACCGCAAGCGCATGGAGGAGGCCCTCAAGGAAGCCGACCGCCGCAAGGACCAGTTCCTCGCCATGCTCGCCCACGAGCTACGCAACCCCCTGGCCCCCATCAGCAACGCCGTGCAGATCATGAAGGTCGAGGGCCTGAGCGGTCCCAACTTCCAGTGGTCCGTCAAGGTCATCGAGGACCAGGTCAAGCACATGACCCGCATGGTCGACGACCTGCTCGACGTCTCGCGGATCACCCGCGGCAAGGTCGTGCTTCAGAAGGAGCCGGTCGAGCTCGCCGGGGTCGTCGAGCTGGCCGTAGAGGCCAGCCGTCCGATCATCAACGACTACGGCCATCGCCTGACCGTCGCGCTCCCCGGGCGCCCCGTCCTGCTCGAGGTCGACCCGGCGCGGCTGGCGCAGGTGCTCTCCAACCTGCTGAACAACGCCGCCAAGTACACCGACGAGGAGGGCCAGATCGAGCTCTCCGCCGAGCTCCGCGGCCGCGAGGTCGCCATCCGCGTCCGCGACAACGGCACGGGCATCGCGCCGGAGCTGTTGCCCCACGTCTTCGACATGTTCACCCAGGCCGACCAGACCCTCTCGCGCTCGCGCGGAGGCCTGGGAATCGGTCTGACTCTCGTCCGCTCGCTCGTCGAAATGCACGGCGGCCGCGTGACCGCCCGCAGCGAGGGGCCCGGCAAGGGGAGCGAGTTCACCGTCCGGCTGCCGGCCTCGCCCGAGCCCGAGTCCGACCCCGCCTCCGCCGAGTCCGAAGCCGCCGACCCGGGCGCCCCGGCCGTCGATCCCGAGGCCGAACGCCTCCCGCGCCGCCGCATCCTGGTCGTCGACGACAACCGCAGCAACGCCACCAGCCTGGGCGTCTTGCTCCGCGCGCTGGGCCAGGAAGTCGAGATGGCCTACGACGGACCGACCGCCCTCGACCTGATCCGCGACCGACGGCCCGACCTGGTCCTGCTGGACATCGGCCTGCCCGGCATGGACGGCTACGAGGTCGCCCGCCGCTGCAAGGGGGACGACGAGCTGCGCCGCATCCTGCTCGTGGCCATGACCGGCTACGGCAAGGAGGAGGACCGCCGCCGCTCGCGCGAGGCCGGCTTCAGCGCCCATCTGGTCAAGCCGGTGAACCTCGAGGACCTCCGAGTCCTCCTCGGCCAGCCCGACCCGATGACGCCCGACGGCTGAGCCGTTCCGCCCGCCCGCCGCACGACCGATCTGGTGGTCTTCCGGAGCCCTCGGTTGAGTCTGCCGGATGCGTCAGCCGGTCGGATTCGGCTGATTCGGCCGACGGTGTCGATTGTGTGCCCGCGGTGCCGCTCGCAGTGGGGCGAATTGGGTTCGTTCGCGCGCTTTCCGGGCCCAGGAGCCGACTCCAGACCCTCTCGACACCCACCGGACCGCTCGCATTGGGTTCGTTCGCGCGCTTTCTGGGGGGGCGATCGACCCGGCGGACTCCCGGTGTGGTGGTTGAGTCTGCTGAATGTGTTGACCGAGCGCAATTGTGGGATTCGACTGGTCGTATCGTTTGTCCGCCCGCCGCTCTCATTTGGATCGGGCCGCATTGGGTTCGTTCGCGCGCTTTCCGGGCCCAGGAAGCTTCTCCCGACCATCCCCGCATCCGCCGGCCCGACCGGATTGGGTTCGTTCGCGCAGATCTGGGGTCGATTGACCCGGCGGTCTTCCGGAGCGTCGGCCGGGTCTGCCGGATGTGGTGACCCGTTCGATTCGGCGGGTTCGACAGGCTGTTCCGATTGTCTGGTCGCCGTCCCGGCGCATTGGGTTCGTTCGCGCACTTTCGGGGTCGATGAGCCGTCCCCAGACCGACTCGACAGCTTTGGGACCGCTCGCGTTGGGTTCGTTCGCGCGGTTTCAGGGGTCGAGGAGCCCTGTCTCAGCCGTCTCGACGCTCGCCGGATCACCCACGTTGGGTTCGTTCGTGCAGCTTCGCGATTCCCCGGCTCCCGGTCCGGCGACAACCTCGCGGTACTTCCCATCATGGATCACACGGCCGTTCGTCAACTTCCCAGGCCATGTCATTGGCCAGTGCATGATGCCTGGCCGGGAGAGGAGGGTCGACCGGGATGCGTCCTCGCGACGGATCCCGGCGCGCCCTCGCGCGAACCGGATGAGCCATTTTCATCACCGACAACCGAATTGAGAAAGACCCTCTAACCTTTAAATAGACTTCGGCGGCCAGGGAAATGTTTCAGGTTTTTTCAGAGTTCTTGCCAGGAATTCTGATGTTCGCTTGCGTAATCCGTATAAACGGAGCATCTGGTTTCCGTGGAGATTCCTCCGTCGGGCGGGTTTTGTCGCGGAGACCGGCGACGAATCGGGGGCAGCGCGGTTGGCGGAATCGCGGCGAGGGAGCGGCCGCGCTCTGGCCGCCTTCATGGGACTTCTCCTTTCTGCTCGCTACGGCGTCAAGATTGCGGCACGGAGGTAGCCTCTTGGCACTATGTCAGATCCGGCATAGAGTAAAGCGTCCGGAGCACACCGGGAGCACACCCGTGGCGGACGGTCCAGGAAGAAAGCCGCTGGCCCGGCTCAGCGGCGAGCTTCAAAACACAGCCCCTCTCGAGAGAGGCTCGCGTGGAGGCCGGTAGCTTGCTGCGCCGTATCCAGGAGGGCGAATCCATCGGGATGCCCCACTCACGCCCCATGCCGAGCATCGGCCGGCGTTGTCATGAGCTGCGAATTACCGACGAGAATCGAATCTGGCGGATCGTCTATCGGATCGACAGCGACGCAATCGTGATGGCTGCGGTATTCTCCAAGACGACCCGAGAGACGCCGAAACAAATCATCGACGACTGCAAGCGCCGGCTGAAGGCTTACGACGAGGCGGCAAGGCAGGCCGAGCAGAGAGGTGGGCGATGAACAGGAAGAAGCGCCGGGCTCTGGAGGAGGCCGGCTTCGTCTTCGAGGACGCCGAGGACTTCTTCGAGCTCACGGCCGAGGAGCGTCAGCTCGTCGAGCTGCGGGTCGCCATCAGTCGGGCGGTCCGCGATCGCCGGGTGCGTCAGAAGATGACCCAGCAGGAGGTGGCCGTGCGGATCAACTCGAGCCAGTCGCGGGTTGCCAAAATGGAGTCCGGGTCCGCGGATGTGTCGCTCGACCTGATGTTCAAGGGATTCTTTGCCCTCGGTGGAACGATGAAGGATCTTCGGTCCCTTGGGCAGCCGGCTGTCGCAAAGCCGCGCAAGGCCGCTGAGGCTGCTTCTCGCGCTCCAGGCGCCCCGAAGGCCATCACGAAGGCCCCGAAAACTCAGGTCACCTCCAGGCGGACCCCAATCAAGTCCTCGTGAAAGTACGGCGGCGTGAAAGTAGGTCGGGCTTTCCAGCCTGACGGTTCAGCCTGGCAAAGCTGGAGAACCCGACCGAGATCCAGCGGGCTTTGCCGCAAGTCGATCGCACGGCGATTCGAGCGACCGGTCGGCCGCGACCCGGGATAGAATCGTCGGGATCGGGGCAGTGTTGTGGTACGAACAGGCCACGGCCTCGACCGGTTGGCTCGGACCAGGCCGGTCGCCGGACGGAGCCGGCTCCTCCGTCGGACCGGCGGGGAACGCTCCGGCCGCGGGCCGCCGTTCGCCGCGGGGATCTCCGTTGGGTGGGGGCTCCTGATCCTGCCCCTCGGGCCGACGGAAGGTTACCGTCTCCGCCGACACCTGGCACGGGGCATGGCTCTCATGGCGACGACATCGGCATCACTGGCCCGGCAGCTCGGCGCACTCTTCGAGGGCGGCTCCCTCGCCGGGCTCTCCGACCGGCAGCTCATCGAGCGGTTCCTCGCCCGCCGCGACGACGCTGCCGAGGCCGCCTTCGCCGCCCTGGTTGCGCGGCACGGTCCGATGGTCCTGGGTGTCTGCCGCCAGCTCCTCGGCGACCACCACCTTGCCGAGGACGCCTTTCAGGCCGCGTTCCTCGTCCTGGCGAGGAAAGCCCGCTCGCTTCGCGATCCCGACCGGCTCGCCACCTGGATGTACGGCGTCGCCCTCCGCTCGGCCCGCAAGGGCCGGGCCCGTCTCGCCCGCCGCCGCCGTCACGAGAAGGGAGACCTCATGAACCCCGCCATCGCGCCGACGGCGCCGCCCGCCGATCAGGCGGTGCTCGACCGCGACCAGGCCGAGGCCCTGCACGGCGAGATCGGGCGGCTGCCCGAGGCGTTCCGATCGCCGCTGGTCCTCTGCTACTTCCAGGGCCTGACGCTCGACCAGGCCGCCAGCCACCTCGGCTCCCCCGCCGGGACGGTCCGCAGCCGGCTGGCCCGGGCGCGGGAGAAGCTCCGCCGCGCCCTCACCCGGCGCGGCGTCGGACTCTCGGGCACGGCGATGGCGTCGGCGCTGAGCACGCGATCGGCCTCGGCCGCCGTCTCGCCCGGGCTCTGCAGCCTCACCGCGAGGGCCGCGGTCGATTTCGCGGCGCGGCGGTCGGCCGCCTCGACCTCGGCGATCCTGGCCCGGGAGGTCCTCCGCGCGATGACGATTCACAGGCTGACAGCCGCGTTTGCCGCCGTGCTGGTCGTGGCCGCCTGCGCCGTCGGGGTGGGGCGGGCCTGGACGGGGCCTCGCGCGACTCAGGCCGCCGGATTCCGGCGGGTCGAGCCTCCCAGCGAGCCGCGGGCGCAGGCGGCCCGGACGGAGCCTCGGCCTGCCGATGAACCATCGCTCCCGGCGGCGGGCCGGATGTTTGTCGTCGGCCGCGTCCTCGATCCGCAGGGCAAGCCCGTTTCGAACGCCAGCGTCAATCTCTCCGCGAGGCGCAAGCTCCTGTTCGCCAGCCTCGGTTCCGAGGGGTGCTTTCCGACGCCGGCCGGCCATGGGACGAGCGACGCGTCGGGCCGGTTCCGGTTCGATGCGGTCCGCGTGTCCTCGTCGCATCACGCGCAGGTCGGCGCCACCGCGCTGGCGCCCGGCTACGGGGTCGGCTGGGCTGACCTCGACCCCGACGAGGACCAGCCGTCGGCCGAGATCCGGCTCATGCCGGAGCAGGTCATCAACGGACGTCTCCTCGACGTGCACGGCCAGCCCGTTTCGGGCGCGGTGGTCTCGGTCTCGGCGATCTGGCGCTCCCTTGCTCCGACCATGATCGGCCCGGGTCACAATGTCGAGAACAACCTGGACGGACCATTTCTCTGGTGGGGCTGCATTTACGACCGGCCGGGTTGGCCGAAGCCGGTGACGACCGATGCCGACGGCCGCTTCGAATTGCACGGCATCGGCCGCGGCGTGCAGGCCAGGCTGGGCGTCTTCGACCCGAGGTTTGCCCCGCAGACGATCGAGGTGGCCAACGACGCTCCCGGCGACGCGACGCCCCTGACTTGGAAGCTCCAGCCGGCCCGGACCCTTACTGGCCGAGTGACCTATGCCGACACCGGCCGGCCGGTCCCTCAGGCCGAGGTCCACGTCGGCGCATCCGCCGGCGAGGGCGGAGACCGGGTGGGCGGAATTCGTTACCTCACGGCCGACGCCGACGCCGAAGGCCGGTTCCGGGTGAACGTCATGCCGGGCGATCGCATCAATATCTGGGCCGCCGCACCCGACGGGCAACCCTATCTCCACGCCTCCGCACAACTGCAATGGCCCAGGGACAGGACCGAGCGGACCGTCGACCTGGCGTTACCCCGGGGTGTCCTGCTCCGCGGTAAGGTCACCGAGGAGGACACCGGTCAGCCCGTGGCGGATGCCGTGGTCTCCCGGTTTGGCGGCGGCTGGGTACTGACGAAGCCCGACGGTTCGTTCGCATACGCCGTCGAGCCTCGCCCGGGCTATCTGTCGGTCCAGGCGCCCGGTGAGAATTACCAGGTTCAGGCGATCAGCAGCAGGCGGTTCACCGGCGCGAACCAGGGGTTCAACAGGCGTCTATATGCGCATGCCTTCGTCCCTTATGACCCCGGGCCGGGCGCGGAGTCCCCGGAGATCCGCGTCGCACTGCGGCGGGGCGCCACGCTGAGGTTTCGGCTGATCGGACCGGACGGCCAGCCGGTTCACGACGTCCTTGTCTACAGCCGGGCCGTCCTCGGGCCGACGACCGGTTGGGGCCGGTGGTGGCCGCCGCCCTGGAACGAGGTCGCACTTCGCGGCCATTTCGAGATCCATGGGCTGGACCGCGACACCGAGGTCCCCGTCCACTTCCTCCAGCCGAAGAGCAAGCTCGGCGCGACCGTCCGGGTCTCGGGCAAGATGGCCGGACAGGGGCCGGTGACCGTCCGCCTCGAGCCCTGCGGCCAGGCCATGGCGCGGCTGGTCGGCCCCGACGGCCGGCCGGTCACCGGACAGACTCTCGGCGCGATCATCATGATGGTCGTCACCCCGGGTCCGCCGCCCTTCCCGAAGGAGTCGAAGGCGGAGATACCCCGCGCCGAGGAGGATGTGCTCGGCCGGCTCGATCCGCTCAATCACGGCAGGGGTCTGTTCGCCGACGCTCAGGGGCGGATCGTCTTGCCGGCCCTGATCCCGGGCGCGACCTATCGGCTCATTGCCCGCGGCGTCAATCGGGAATTCACCGTTGGGCCGGGCGAGGCCGTCGAGCTGGGCGACATCCTCATCGCCGGGCCCCAGGGGAAGAACTGACCCTGAGGCGCACCGCGCCTTGAGCGTCGACCGCCCAGGCCCCGGGGATCAGTCTTTCGGAGCTTCCAGCAGGGCCGCGGAGAGGACCCATCGGAGAAGAGGTTCACGCAGAGGCGCAGAGGGAGCAGAGGCGCAGAGGAGACGATCTCGGAGTCTCCAGCAGGGCCGCGGAGGGAACGAAGACGGACCCGGTGAGGTGAAGTCCGTCGACGGGGTCGCCGGCCGCTCACTCGACCCGAAGAATCGAACTGATCTCAAGGGATGGTCCGATCCTTCATCCCTGTTCCCTCGGCGTCTCCGCGCGAGGACCGGGCTCCGACCCCGCCGGTCTTCTCTGCATTACTAATCCCGAGAATCGCGTATGGCGCGCAAGATTTCCCAAGAGTCTCGGGCGCCAGGCTTTGCATCGTCAAACTGCTGTCCGTCTTCCTCGCCCGGATCGCCCTCGGTCCATCCCGGCCCCGCCTTCGCCCGCCGGCCAGCCTTCCGGAGGATGGAACCACAGAGACACAGAGACACAGAGATCGGACCGAGAAGAGAAGAGGAGAGAGAAGGAGTCGAGACCGGCTCACCCCGGCCGATCTTCCATGCTCCGTCCCCCAACGGTCTTCTCTTCCGGTCTCTGTGTCGCGGTGTCTCTGTGGTTCATGATTCCTGATTGATAAGTTGTTGGCGGCTCGGCCGCGCTGGGTCTCTGCCCCCTCTGCGCATCTGCGTGAAATCGGGTCCCCTCGGCGTCGCCGCGCGAGATCCGACGGCGAAGCCGGGAGTTGCGGCCATGCCGCGTTCGGTATTTGCCATGCCCCCGGTTTCCCTCTCGAGGGCGTTGTTGTCGGAGGTTGCGTGCGTGCTTTGGCTGTTCGCCGGGCGTCGATAATCGCCTTTATCGCCTGCGAGAGCTTGACAGAGGATGGTCGGGATGCACGATGGCAAGGAAAGGAGGACCTGACCCATGAGCCACCGGAAAGAGGATACGGGCGTCGGCATCGGCGAGGAGATCGAGTGCCTGGTCGCGGCGGGCTGGAGGTGGGACGGGGACACGTTAATTCACCCGAAGAATGAGAACATCTGGATTGAGTACCGGCGGGCGGACTCGCGGGGGATCAATGCCCGGGAGGAGCAGTTCGAGTCGGAGCTGAAGCTGGCCGTGCAGAAGGTACGGCGCCAGGGGCGTGAGCGTCGGGAGAAGCTGATGGCCGCGAAGGCCGCCATCGAGGATCTGCTGGAGCAGAGCCTGGTGAATTCGGCGGGGATGTCGGCGGAGCCGACCGATACCTGACACGGGCCGGTCGAGGCGCCGGTGTCGGCGGCGATCGGACCTGCGATCGCCGCGTCGTCGTCGCGGCCGGAACTGGTCGAGCGGTCCGGGTCGGCGGCCCGCCTTGCCCGGGAGCGACCCGCGGGGTGACCCGGTCCGTTTCTAGCTGCGTCCCCGTTGTGCGCGCGTCCCCGTTGTGCGCGCCCCAATGCGAGCCGTGTTTCGTCGGGCCGGAATGGGAATCAGTCAATTCTCTCCGCTCCGTCTGGATCGAGCGCGTCTCTCGGCCGGCCCCGAGCCGCCGGCGGGCGTGCCGACCGCTCTGGCAGGGGCGGGCCGGGATCCGGCGGACGTCGCCGGGCTGACCGTCGGCGGCCGGGCCGGCGGGTCGGGCTCGGGCAGGTCGGAGGCGCATCTTCGCCTCCTCCCTGGGCACGACCGTCGCGGCAACCGGATGGGACCGGAATTGGTGTCGACGGGAGCCGGGGTCGATTTCTCTTTCTTGGCCCCGATTGTGCCATTCCGGACGGCCATGCCACGCGATCGCGCGCCGACGGTCAGGGATGGAGGTTCGGGTCATCGACCGGCAACCCCTCGGCGGTGGCGGCGTCGTTGAGCGGTCGGTCGGCGGAGATGAAGGTAATGGGTCCTGCGCCGGCCGCCTGATGGCTGCGGTTGACTTCCAGTGCCACGGTGAGCTGGACGGCGTCGTAGGCGCGCGAGCTGTGCGCATTGCCAAGCCGGGCGGCGTCGTCGAGCAGCGCGGGCGTCACCTCGACGACGACATACCGCCCGTCCAGATGCTGGCGGAAGCGACGCAGAAGCGACGACGCCCTGGCGGCAGTGAGGAGCTTTCCCTTGCGGTGGCGGGCGAGGGCACAGGTGACCTCGACGGTGGTGATGCGGGCGATGTAGATCACCGTCGATGGACGGTGTCGCGTGAGGCCGCGTACTCAGGCGGTGCCCGTCTCCAGGAGGTAGCGCTTGACCAGGGCGCTGGAATCGAGGAAGTAGGCGGTACGCACCGTCAGCGGCGCTCTCGAAGGATGGTTTCGGATAGCGGCTCGCCCTCGATGGCGATGGGCTGGTCGTCCGGATCGTCATCGTCTGCGTCGAGGGCGGGGTCGGGCAGGCGGATAATGAGGCCGCGTGCCATCATCTCCTGGTGGATTTCGTCGATGGTCAGCGGTTTCTTCGCGGGTCGCGGAGTGGCCGTGCCGCGTTTGGCTTTCCTGGCGGCCGCCGGTGGCGCGGGATTCTTCGGCGGGGCAAGCTGCCTGTCGAGCTGCTGACGGAGCTGGCGCGCCTGGGCAGGCGACAGACCCTTGATACTGCTCAGGAGGTGGTTGAAGTCGGTCGGGGTCATGGGACGCTACGCATCATCGATTGGTTATCCTAAACGTCCAGATTACCACCGCCCCGCGCGTTTGCCAAGCCGTTGAGCGGGCGGCCGATTCTTACCCGGCGGGCTGACCAGTTCGGGCCGGAATGGTGAGGCTGTTCTTTTTCTCCGGCCGGGCCAGGGCTTTCTCGAGTGCGTCTCCCGGCCGGCCCCGAGTAGCCAGCAGTCGGGTCGTGCCGACCGCCCTGGCGGCGGGCCGGAATCCGGCGGACGTCGCCTGGCCGACCGTCGGCAGCCGGGCCTGCGACCAGGCATCGGCGAGGCGTGCATCCGTTCGGGACCGGACGAACTGGTCTTCAGCCCGATCATCCTCCAAATCCCTCCAATGGCGGAATGGAAGTCGTTCCGGGTCGCGCCGGGCCGCGGCGCCGGCCAGGGGCGTGAGCACGCCGGTTTGATCATTCACCGTCGTCCATGGCATCTCGGCCCAGCCGTTCGACAAACTCGATCTGCCGCCGCTCGCGCTGAAGCTCGGCGGCCAGTTCCTCCTCCGTCGGCAGGTGAAGCTTGTACCGCGACGCAAAGATCTGAGAGTTCCCCTCGGGCAGTGCGTACCGAACCACGGCCTCGCTCTTGTCGGTGCAAAGCACGATCCCGATCGGCGGATTCTCGTCTGGGGCCGTCAGTTCGCGCTGATAGTAGTTGACGTACATCTGCATCTGTCCGAGGTCCTGGTGGGTCAGCTTCCCGACCTTGAGGTCCAGGAGGACGAAGGAACGGGTGAGCCGGTTGTAGAACACCAGGTCGATGAAGAAGTGCTCGCTGTCGAGACTGATCCGCTGCTGGCGGCCCATGAATGCGAATCCCTTCCCCAGCTCGAGGAGGAAGAGCTGGAGCTTGCCGATCAGGGCCTGTTCCAGGTCGGACTCACGAAACCGCTCGTCCTGACGAAGCCCGGTGAATTCCAGGACCATGGGGTCCTTCACCAGGTCGGAAGGCCGCGTGATCTCGTGCCCCTTCTGGGCCAGTGCGATGACGCCCGCCTTGTCGCGGCTGAGGGCCAGCCGCTCGAAGAGCAGTGAGTTGATCTGGCGCTCAGGTTCGCGCGTGGCCCACCGGGCATTGACCGCTTGGGTTTCGTAGAACGCCCTGGCGGCGGGATCGTCGACGCGGAGCAGGAGCCGATAGTGGGTCCAGGACAATTCGCGACGCAGTGCGTCACGAATCGGGTAAGTCATGAAGAACGCGCGCATGTTGTGGAGGTTCGATGGGTCGTAGCCCTTGCCGAACTCCGCCTGGAGACGCCCGGCGAGTCCTTCCAGGACCCGTTTGCCGTAGCTGGCCCTTTGCTTTCCCGCCTGTTCGTCCTCGACGATGGCGCGACCGACCTCCCAGTAGGCATCGACCATGACCGTGTTGACCGTCCCGGCGGCGAGCCGGCCCGCGGCGGAGCCCTCCCGACCGTGGGCGGCCGGGCCGTCGCTTGGCCGTCGGCCACCACTTCTGACGACATTTCTCGGTCGTGCCGCGAGCATGGGAAGCTGGCTCGGAACGGCGATCGGGTGGGCATCGCCCACCCGACAAGACGGTCAGCAGTGCCTTTCGGAACGGACGCTCAAGCCTGCCACGCGGGGCCTGCGTATTTCGGCCGGGAGCGGGGTGAACGCCGGTCGGCGGTCGCCTGATGCTCCCGCGTGTCGCTCAGGGCGGCCAGGGTGATTGGCATCGATCCGAGCGTGCAGAGGGCAAGCCGGCCCCGCCGCGAGAGGCCGGGGAGGGTCAGCCCGAGGGCGATGACGAGCGCGCCGTGGGCGGTGGCCAGCCGGTTGTGGGTCCGGAAGCTCATCAGCGGCAAGACGGCGGGCGGGTAGTCGGTGGTGACGTGGGCCACGCCCTCCACGGCCGCCGTCAGCAGCGTGACGGCGGCGGCCCGCCTGTCCCAGCGGGCCATCCAGGCGGCCGCCGCGAGCAGGCCCGGGAACGTGATCTGGTCGA
This sequence comes from Planctomycetales bacterium, assembly GCA_027452145.1. Classification (GTDB taxonomy): domain Bacteria; phylum Planctomycetota; class Planctomycetia; order Isosphaerales; family Isosphaeraceae; genus JAKAUH01. The sequence continues at coordinate 16,243 of DAIDHB010000253.1, read as the reverse complement.
TCCGTCGGTGCGTCAGCGGCGAGATCACCGCCGTGATACCGGTTGCCATGTGTTTGCCCTCTCGGTGTCACGCCGAAAGGATGCAAAAACCTGGCCGATTCGTGTTGCCTTTGCGTTGCCTGAGCGCCCTGGCCAAGGGGGGCCAAGGGGGGCCAAGGGGGAACAGGCATCTCGAAAACTCGGCGTCTTCCTCGTTTGGTCGGGCCTGTCATGGCCCTTGCCGAATGCCTCAGTTGCGTCGGGCCGGCGGACTGTCGACCAGGATCTCGCCCAGGTCGATCGCCTCGCCCGGCTGGACGGAGAATTCCTTGCGGGAGCCGGCCCGGCCGTCGCGGGCGGCGGCGAGGATGCTGTAGGTGGCTCCGGGGATGAGGGCGGGCAGGTCGATCCGGCCATCGGTGCCGGAGACGAGGGAGTCGCCGTGGTGCTGCGGGGCGACCGCGGAATAGGCGACTTCATCGGCCCTCGGCTCGCCGCCACGGCCGGCCTCGGGTGCCGACGGCCCGGGTGTGACCACGAGCGTGAGCAGGCGCGCCCCGCGATATCCGGCGACCGGCTTGCCGTCGCGGTCCACCAGGCGGGCGCGGGCGGTCCCGCACGGTAATAGCCGGACAGTCACCGGCCGGTCGGAACCGGACTTGCCCGAGAGCATCGCCGTGGCGCCCAGCCGGCTCGCCGGCTCGAGGAAGTGGACCGGGACGGCGGCGTCGGGGTCGAGCCCGTGGATCAAGAACCGGCCGTCCCGCACGCGATTTGCTGGGTTGTATCGCCAGGGGATCCAGGCCCCGGGAGCGAGTGAGATCACGGCGCGACTGATCATCGCGGCCGACGCGACTGGCCGGTCGTCCGGGCCGACGACCTGCCCCCGCACGGTCGCGCCGCGGCGGAGAGAAACCGTGACCTCCGGGCCCTCGACGTCGGGATTGGGATCGCAGGGGACGCAGGCGTGGACGTAGAACCGACGCCCGCCCGGCTGGCCCTCGCGGAACTTCTGGCCGTCGATTGCTCGGTAGACATAATCGTCGCTCGGACCCAGGACGACCAGCGCTCCCGGCGCGGGCCGGACCATGATCGCGAACGTGCCGTCCGGCCCTGACACCGCCTGGCCGTTCAGGGCGCCGCCCTCGCCCGGGACCCGGCGCCCCGCGAAGCTGGCCCGAGCCCCGGCGACGGGACGGCCCGAGACCTCTTCCACCACCTTGCCCCGGATCATCGCGCCACGGTGCAGGGCCACGTCGATCCGGTGGTCGGTTGCGCCTTTGGGCCAGGGGAAGGGTTGCGTCTCGAACGCCAGGTAGGGTTGGCCTGAGGGCGGGGCCGCGTAGAGGTCGTAGCGGTCGGCCGACAGGGGATTCAGGCGGAAACGCCCTTGATCGTCGGCCTGGAATTCGTTGACGATGCCGGCGCTGCCCCTGTACGACAGGACCACGAGCCGGACATGAGGGATCGGCTTGCCGGTCTCGGCGTCGGTGACAGTGCCGGCGAGGATGCGGGCCGGCTGCATGGCGATCGTCAGCGACTTCGGCCCGGGGGAATCGTCGGTAGCGACCCGGGTCACCAGGCGGGCGAACCGCGGGTCGTCGACCCCGATCGCGATCTGGACGCCTCGGCCGATCCCGCGGAGGGTGAATCGGCCGTCGGCGTCGGTGGTCGCCGGGCCGGGCCATCCCGGCCGCTCTGCCCCGTGCGACCACCAGAGGTTGGGCCCGTCCATCGCCTCTCGAGCGAACCCCTCCGGCGGACCCGGGAGCACGCGCACCATGGCATGGACCTCGACCCGGGCGTCGCCGACCGGCCGGCCGGCCGGGTCGACTAGCCGCCCCTGGATCATCTGCTCCGGCCTGAGCCGGATCTCGACATCGGGCCGCTCGGCGTCGGGGTCCAGATTGACCCAGCCGGCGCCGAGGCCCGGGGCCATCGCGACGACGCCGACCTGGTGGTGCCGGGCCGAGGAGAGGCGTTCTATTTCGATCCGGAACCGCCCCGCGGCGTCGGCGAGCGCCCGGCCGATCGGCGCCGGCATCCTCGCCTCGAACACGCCGATGCGTCCCGCCTGCTTGGTCGCGGCGTAGGCCATGACCCTCGCGCGCGGCACGGGCTTGCCGTCGGGATCGAGCACCCGGCCGTCGACGAACATCCGACCCGGCGACGGGTGAGAGCGATCGGCAGGCCGCGGCGATGCGCGGGAGGGGCCGTCGGCGCCGGACTGCGCCAGGGATTGCGGCGCCCAGGATCCCACGCCGACGGCCGCGGCACCGAGGAGGATCGCGTAGATCGTCAAGCGCCTGGATGTTTGAATCAGCATGGATCAGGGACCCCGCGGACGGGATTGGTGTCGGTGGGCCGGTCGACGAAGGGACTGGCCCCGGCACGATCATGCTCATGCCGGGGCCTCGGGCGCTCCAATGCCATCGCCGTGCTCACTTCCGCAGGTACAGCCAGACGAAGCCGGTCATCTCCTCCTTCATGAATTGCGACCGCTGCTGGTAGAGCTCCTGGAAGCGCTGCTGGGCCTTCGTCTGTGCCTTCTCGTCGTTGGCCGCCGCTTGCATCTTCTCGGATGCCTCGGTGCTCGCCTTCGTCCACTCGTCCGACTTCTTCCGGAAGTCCTGCTCGCTGAGCCCGTCGGCGGGGGAGATCAGCGTGACCCGGTCGCCGACCAGGATGTCGAGCTTCCCGTCGCCGTTGACATCATCGACCCAGATCCGCGTGTCGCTGAGCGGTCCCTTGATGTCCGCGTCGCGGAGGATCCGGCCGTACTCGATCGACGGGCCGTGCTCGATCAGCGTTCGGAACGGTTCCAGGCGGGGCGGCTTGCCCGGCCCGGCGCGGTTCTCGGCCCATTGCACGCCGCCCTCGCTCGATCCGCTCAGGATGTCGAGGTCGCCGTCGCCGTCCCAGTCGATGACGAACGGGTCGCCGTGATGGCCCTTGACCTTCAGCGGCTCCTTGCCGGCCTTCATCTCCTCCGGCTTCGGGAGGAACTTGCCGGGCCCCTGGCCCCGGAAGAGGTAGAACGTGCCGGGGAAGTTGCCGACGACCAGGTCGAGGTGTCCGTCGCCGTCCCAATCAACAGCGAAGGGGCGCGTGCAGATATTATTGATCCAGTCGTCCCCCTTGCCGGGCTTGCTGCGGACGGGGATGATCAGCGGCTGGCCGTCGGTGCCGTTGAGGACCTCCGCCTTGCGGAAGGTGCCGTCGGCCTTGCCGTGCAGGACCTGGAACAGCCCCGCCATGTCATTGCTCTGGCGGGAGTAGGAGCCGGAGAGAATGTCGCGCCGGCCGTCGCGGTCGATGTCCACGAACTGTGGAGTGGAGCTGGTGCATCACCACACGCCCGGGACCTCGGCCACGGCCCCGTCCGCCTTCAGCCAGTCGCCCGCGGCGAACTTGCAATCGCCGAGATTCCTGTAGACGCAGATCTTCCCACCATGGAACTGACCGACGAGCAGGTCCTTCTTGCCGTCGCCGTCCATGTCGGCCCAGCACGGGCAGGCCCACCCCGGCTTCTCGACCCGCACCGGCTTGCCGTCCGCCATCAGCCGCACCGGCGGCTGGAACTCCCCGGGGCCGCCGAAGGCCAGCGCTCCCCCCGCGATGACCGTCGAGAGCAACGTCAACGTCATGATTCGCCTCCATTGGTTGATCGGTCGGACATTTGACGTTTGTCAAACACAATCAGCGTAATCGCCCCGAATCCTTTCGGCAACGGAGATCTGGATGATGTAGGGTGGGCGTCGGCCGGTGGTCGAGGCCTGGAATTGGTGGGCAATGCCCACCCTGCAAGACGGTGCCCTCCGGGAGAGACTCTCGGTCATCTCCCCTCGTCGGCCAGATTCCGCTTGTGGAGCTCTTCCAGCCTGGCGCGGAGCTCGTGGTACCTTGCCGACAACTTCTCCCTGGCGGTCCTGGCGGTGTTCGAGGTCGCCTCGCCGAGCTTTTCCATCTCGTCGTGGGTCCGCTTCATGTCGGCCTCGAGGTATTCGGCGAGTTTCTCGCGGTCCTTGTGGAACTCGGCCTTGAGGTGCTCCAGGTGCGGGGCGAGCCTGGCCCTGGCGGATTCGGAAGCCCCGGCGACGTGATCCCTGAGGTGATCGATCTCGTCGTGGCTCGACTTCATGTTCGAGGACAGCGTCGCCTCGAGCTTCGAGCGGGCGGCGAGCCACTCCTCGTGGAGCTTCGCCTTCTCGGCGGCCAGCTTCTCGCGGGCCGGTCCGGTCGAATTCCTGGCCCTCTCCTCGAGCGCCGTGTATTCCTCGCCGAGCGAGTGCGCGTGCAGCTCGACCGATGTGGCGAGCTTCTCGCGGGCGATCGCCCACTTCCGGCTGAGGACGGCCATCTTCTCGACGAGCTTCTCGCGCGCCGGGCCGCTGGCCCTGGCGGCCTCGTCCCTGACCTTGTGGTACTCGTCGCCGGCCGCCCGGGCGCCCGACTCCATCCGGTTGACGGTCCGGTGCCAGTACTCGCCGATTCGCTCGCGAAACGTCTTCGGGTCGGACTCCTGGGCCAGCGCGGGTGCCGTCGTCCCGCCGAGGATCGTCGCGAGCGCCGCGAGGGTCAGGGCGCGACGGCCGAACGAGGACAGCGCCGCAATCGAAGTCGCCTTCATCATCCGAATCTCCTGTACGGGCCTGCTCCGGGTAAGGTGGACCGATCCCGGGGAGCGGGTTGTCGACACTCTCGAACGCCTCCGCGACCGACGTACCGGTGCGATCACCGGCGCCCAGGATTATGGCCTCGCCGCTGGAGAGATCACAATCTGGAGCCGGGACTCCGGGCGGTCGGCGAGCGACACCCGATCGGTTACCAGCCTGACCGTCTCCTCTTCTTCCGCTTCGCCGCCGACTTGCGTTCCGCCCCCGCGCCGACCGGGGTTTCGACGACGATGCCCTGCGCGACGAGCCTGGTCCGATCGGCCGGGGTCAGCGTCTTCGCATCCAGGGCGACCAGGGTGTCGTTCAGGCGTTCGGCCTGTTTTCGGAGGGCGGACACGACGCGGTCGGCCGTCTCGCGGTCGGGGCATCGCAGCACGGTCAGGGTCGTCGGGGTGATCCGGCGCACCCAGGTCGACCACTGCTTCACCTCGTGCAGCACGTTGGCGGGCACCTCGTTGCTGGCGTGGCGGCGGAGCCGGGCGACGACCTCGTCGGGCTCGAGGCCGTGGCCGACCGCCTTGACGACCGAGTCGCGGGTGAGCTTCAGGATCATCGCGCCGTGGCCGGCACCTCCGGTGGACCGCTCGCAGAACGGCGCGAGCTCGGCCGCGGCGGCCGGGTTGGGGCCGATGACGATCACGCTGAAGTCCGGCTGCACCACGACGCGCGCGGCGCCGTCGGCGGTCGGGGCCATCTCCGAGCGCGGGACCTCGCGGCCGAAGTAGGCGTCGAGCCGCGGGTGCCGGGCCACGCAGACTTTTCCCTCGTCGTCGATCGCTGCGCGGACGCAGCCCAGCGGGATCAGCCGGCGGCGAATGAACGACTCGATCAGGATCCGCCCGGCCGCCTCCCGTTTCTCGGGCAGCGGCGGCACGGGGTGGCCGGCCAGGAAGACCGCGACCTGCGTGGGGTCGGTCCCCAGGTTGAGCGGGTTGTGCGGGCCGAACGCCAGGTGCGCGGCGATGCTCTCCAGCCGATGGAACTCGTCCGGCTTCAGCGTCGACATCGCGCGGTCGAGGTGCCTTCGCAGCTCCAGCATGTCGGCCGGCCGGAGGGACCAGTACGAGACATAAGTCCTCTTTGCCTTGTCCGGCCTGGCCACGAAGTCCTCGCCGAGGAACGTCAGGTCGGTGACGTATCCGCTCCAGGGTCCGGACGGCCCGGCGGTGAACAGCCGACGGAATCCCGGGCCGTAGCCGTACTCGAGCGGGGGCTCGCTCGCCAGGGCGTAGATCTGCGCGTACTGCCGGTCCAGGCCGCTGGCGAGCCAGGTTTCACCCTTCTGCGAGAGCCGGATCCTGACCTCGGTCCCCTCGGCGATGTCGTAGACCAGCTCGAGGTTCCGCGCCCAGGCCGTCGCCTGGTCCAGCCGCCCCGCGTCGCTCCATTCGAGCAACCGGACCAGCCACGCCGGCATCGGCATCAGCGCCGACTGGAACCGCCTGGTCTCCTTCTGGAACAGCAGGCCGTTCTGGCGGACCCGTGGCGGTTCGGCGGCGATCTCGAGGAGCACCGCGCGGAGGTCCTCGACGATCGGGCTGTCGTCGGGCCCGAGCTCGCGCGGCTTCTCGCAGATGGAGAGCGCCGGCCGTCCTCGCCTCAATGCGGATTCGGCCTGGCGTATCCCCTCGCGCACGGCCGGCAGGAGGCCCACCACGATCCTGTAGGTCAAGGGGTCCAGGTCCTCGAAGAGCGCCAGCCGGACGATCAGCCGGTCCACCGCCGCGCGCGCCGATGTTGGGTTGGCCTCGTCGACTCGTCGGACCAGCTCGAGCAGCGGGATCGGCCGGTCCGATTCCCGCACCAGCTCGAGCGCCCGGTTGGCCAGCGGGTCCTTCAGCGTCCCTGCGACCCACTCGGGCCAGCGGTAGCTGGCGACGTAGCGCTCGACGGCCAGGTCTGGCCGGGGGATGTCGTGGATCCCGTTCGGGGTCATCACCTCGGCGAGGATTCGCAAGAGCTTCTCGGTCGTGAAGGCCTGATTGACGAACTGGAACAGCGAAGCCGACGGTCCTTCGGAGAGGGGGCTTAGACAGCGAAGCGTCCGGACGCGCTGGGCGAAATTGTAGAGGTCGGCCGGCGCGATCACGCGTCGCATTTTGGCACCGATGTGAGGCTCGAGGACCCTGGCGAACCCGGCCTGAATCAGCTCGTCGAGGACGTCGGGCGGAATCCGGCTCGCCGACACGTACGAGCGTGGCGCGTGGTCGGCCTGGTTCCGCGACGGCCCGCGCATCACGTCCAGGAACGTCTCGCGCGCCGATGGCGACAGTCGTTGCCAGCGGGCGTCCCAGTCGGCCAGTTCCTTGCGGTCGACGTCGAGCTCGAGGAGGCTGTCCGCCTTGCCGGTGATGGGTCGATCCCAGGATCCTCGACCGTAGCTCATGCTTCGCGATTGCCTCACCTGGAAGAGACGAGACGAGATCTCGAACGACATGATGATCCTATCGCGCCGCGGCCTGATTTTCTCGGACCACGGTCGTCGGGATGATGGGCAGTCTCGATCCAAAAGGAGCGAAAAGGGTCTTCGAGTATCGCGGTTGTTCGATCGTGGTCTGGCGTGACGTTGAAGACTGGAGATATCCCACGATCATGGAGATGATCGCCGTCGACCTGGGCATTCCCTGCTCGCACGAAAGGGCTTTTCGTTCGTGGCGGCAGCGACTGAGCGGTCTGTGCCTGTGTGTCGAACACGGGGGCATGCGCCTGCGTGACCCGCCCTGGTATCCGCCCTGTGCGCGGGCGGCCGTGCGATCCTGGTTAGAGCAGGATCCCGACTTCGCCCGGACGTTCCGGGAGAGAGTCCTCGAAGGGAACGATCGGGCCTATCTGCGCTCGCTGATCTTTCGGCTGTACGACGCCTGCCCCGGAGATCAGCTTCCGCCGAATCCGCTCCGGCGGAATGGGAGCGAGTCGGGCTGAGAAAGCACCCGGCGGCTCACGTCGCCGGATCGCCAAACGGCTTTTGCTGATGGCCGAAGCCGGCGGTCTTGAGGCGGGCCTCGGCGGCCCTGAGGCGGGCGCGGGCCTGCTCGATCGCGGGGCCGGACAGTCGCCTGGCCTTTTGGGCATCGGCGAGCCTCGCTTCCTCGTCGTCCATGATTTTCTGCTCGACCATTCCTCTGTCGACCATCTCCCTGAGCCGTTCGACCTGCCGGGTCCGGCAATCGATGTTGACCACGGCCGACTTCTGACGCTCTTCCGCGAGCTGGACCTCCGCGCGGGCGATCTCCAGCTCGGCGCCGGGGCGATCATGCTGGGCCTCGGCGACGCGGGCGCGCGCCCGGATCACGGCTGCTGCGGCCTGGGTGTCGTCGTCGTGACGCGAGTCGAGGCGGGCGATCTCGAGGAGCGCCTCGGCCTCGCGGACCGAGATGGCGAGGGCGTCGCGCTGGGCCTTCGCGGCGCGGACCTGGGCCCTGGCCAGGCGATCTCCGTAGCGAGCCATGCGCAATTCGTCCTCGACTTCGTAGAACAACCGAAGATCGGCGCAGGCCCGGCCGGACTCGAGCCATTTGAGCCAGGAGGCGCGGCTGGCGACGGCGGCGGCCGCGGCCTTCTGACGTTCCTCCTCCGCCTGGACCTCGGCGCGGGCGCGGTCGAGCTCGGCGCGGGCGCGGTCGAGTTTGGCCACGGCGACTTCGAAATCCGCCGTTCGCGGGGGCGGCGTCGCTGGCTCGTCCTGGGCCGAAGCGTGAGCGGCGGCGCAGGCGAACAGCAGGGACATCGCCCGAACGACGATGCAGCGGGAGGGATTCCGGAGCAACTTCATCGCGACAGACCCCGCTTCAAGATACAGGCCGGTCTGGCAGGGACCAGCCTGGTATCAGGATATCCGCGATTCGGGGTGACGTCAGCGCGAAGGGTCCCGACGCGGTACGCGCGTCGGGGCCGCGGGCCCTGGTTCAGGCGGGCTGGCGGATTCGACGGTGCTGAGCTTCGCCTGGGCGGCCCTGAGGCGGGCGCGGGCCTGCTCGATGGCGGCGGCGGCGGCCTGCTCGGCCTTGCGGGCTTCGGTCAGCTTCGATTTGTGTTCCTCGACAACCCGCTGCTCGATGGCCTTCATGGCGACTAAGTCCGAGAGGTGGTCGATGAAACGTACGCGAGATTTCACCATTTGGGCTGCACGAGTGCCGTCCGCTTCTGCCCTGCGGACGTCCTCGCGGGCGACCAGAACCTCCGCGCGAGCGACTTGGAGGCGGGCATTGTCGAGGCGAGTTCGAACCGCCTTGAGCGAGTCGCGAGCGTCCGGGGTAACGTGCGACTCGGCGACGGCGAGGTCGTGGAAACCTTCAGCCTCGCGGACATCAGCCTCGGCCTTGACCGCATGGGCGCGTTCGGTCTCGACCTCGTGCCGCGCGGTCACCAACTCGGCCATCGCGACTATAAAGCGCTCGTGCTCCTCCTCAACCGGAGCAAACTCGATTGCACTCTTCTGGTGCAGATGCAGGATGCGTTCCCATTGTTTCTTGCGGTATTCGAGTCGAGCAGCGGCGGACTCGGCCTGGGCCTGGGCCTGCTTGACGCCGATCTCGGCGACCTTGAGGTGCGCCCGGGCGACCGCGAGCCGCGCCTCGGCGAGCTTGATCCGCTCGGCCGGAGTGACGTGAGCCTGTCCGGAGTCGGACGGCGGGGCGTGCGGCTCGTCCTGAGCCCGCGCGGGGCGGGGAACGAGCTGCCAGGGGACCACGCCGACGGCCCCGGCCAGCAGCAGGGCGGCGGTCCAGGAGACCCGACGGCAGTGGGACGGTTGCTGATGCTGAGACATCTTCATGGCAATGAGCCTCCGCTTGAGGATGCCGGCCGGGCCGGCCATGCCGATGGCCGACGCCGGGAGAGCGGTCCGCCCCGCGCCCCCGGCGGCGAAGTCCAGGAGGATGCGCCCGTAGGCCGACGGCCGGATGCCCGACGCTTCGAGCGCCAGGGCGTCGCAGTCCGCCTCGCGCGCCAGGGTTGCCTCGCGATGCGCCAGCCGGACGAGCGGGTGGAAGAAGAACAGCGCCCGGACGACGGCCGACAGCCGCATCCAGGCCAGGTCGCCGCGGCGGACGTGCGCCAGCTCGTGCGCCAGGACCGCTCGCAGCGCATCGCCCGAGGTTTCGCCGTTGTGCATCGCGGGCGGGAGCAGGATCGCCGGGCGGATCGCGCCGACGAGCATCGGCCGGTCCACGTGCGGGCCGGACAGCAGCTCGGGGATCCTTCGCAGGCCGATCGCGCGGGCGAGGTCATGGGCCGACGCGCAGAGGTCGGGTCGGTCGACCGGCGAGCACGAACGCCGCAGCCGGGCGACGTCGATCGCCCCGCGGGCCGCCAGTACCGCCGCGCCGAGCACGCCGGCCAGCCAGGCCAGGAGCAGCAGGCTCGCGGGTGTCATGCCCTGGTGTGTCCGACCCTCGTCGACCTCGATGTCCGCGGGCGTGGGATGATCCGGGCCGAGGGCCGCGGTCGAGTCGACGTGCACGACAGGGATAGTCGCGCGGGTGTCAGCCCCGCCAGGCGGCAGGAGCGGCAGGAGCAGCGGGCTCGCCCAGAAGAGGGCGACGATCAGCTTGAGGTCGGCCAGCCGCCAGAACCAGCACGCGACGCGAGGCGACGGCCCGCGCCGCCAGCTCGCCAGCGCCCAGGCCGCGGCGATCAGAAGGCCGCCCTGCCAGGTCGCGCGGAGCATCGCGGCCGACCAGACTTCCGCCAGCTCATTGAGCCGATCGATCGCTATCGCCGGTCCCATGATGGTCTTCCTCCGGCTCGGCCCGCTGGGTCTCGAGGTCGGCGACCAGGCGCGCCAGCTCGCGGACCTGCTCGTCATTCAGCTCGGCGTCCTCGGCCAGATAGGCCACGAAGGGCGAGACCGAGCCGCCGAGCGCCTCGCGGACGAAGTCGGCCACGAGGCTGCGCAGGACGTCGGCGTGCGACCGCCGGGGGCTGTAGCGGTACACGCCGCCCTTCATCCGGCGCGAGAGATAGCCCTTCTCGCGGAGGCGCTCCATCACGGTCAACACGGTCGTCCGTGCCTTGCCCTCGGTCGCCGCGACGTGATCGGCCACCTCGCGCACCGACACCGGGTGGTGGTCGGCCACGTACCGGAGGATTCGCATCTCCTCGCGGCCGATCGTCTCGCGCCTCCGGGCCATCGGTCGGTGCCCTCCGTCCGCCCTGGTCGTCCCGCCGTCCTGACGACACGTGTCGTCTATCTATTGACTATACGTGTCGTCAAGATGCTGTCAAGGGCCGGCCCTGTGGCAAACGAAAGCGGCCCGGCGGCCCCGAGCGAGTCGGGGCGGCCGGGCCGTGGGGATTTCGGGATGTCGTCTTGCGAGGCGCATCGTATCGCGCGGCTTCACTCGGCGATGTGGCCGTGGGGCAGGACGTAGCCGAGCTCCAGCAGCTTCTCGACGATGGCGTCGACGCACTGCTGGACGGAGAGGCTGCCGGTGTCGATGGTGACCTCGGGGTTGGCCGGCGGCTCGTAGGGGTCGTCGACGCCGGTGAAGCCCATGGGCTTGCCCTCGGCGACGGCCGCGCGGGCCTTGGCGTACATCCCCTTGACGTCGCGCTGTTCGCAGACCTCGACCGGGGTGCTGCAATAAACCTCGACGAAGTTGCCCTTCGACATCTTGCGCGCCTCGTCGCGGATGGCGCGATACGGGCTGATGACGGAGCAGAGCGTGGTGCCGCCGTGCTGGGCGACGAGGCCGGCGACGTAGCCGACGCGGCGGATGTTGGTGTCGCGGTCTTCCTTGGTGAAGCCCAGCCCCTTGGAGAGGTGGGTGCGGATCTCGTCGCCGTCCAGGAGCGAGCAATTGCGGCCGAACTCGGCCAGGCGCTCGATCAGGGCGTGGGCGACGGTGCTCTTGCCCGAGCCGGAGAGCCCGGTGAACCAGATGGTCAGGCCCTGGCGGAACTTCGGCGGGTTGGTCTCATTGAGGATCTCGGCGACCGCCGGGCGGCTGAACCACTCGGGGAGCTGCAACCCCTTGGCCAGGTAGTTGTCGCGGACCTGGGTGCCGGAGATGTCGGCCGTCTTCGCGCCGGCGGGGACCTCGTCGACGGGGGAATAGCGCCCCTCGTCGGGGAGGTAGACCATCTGCTTGAAGTCGACCATCTCCATGCCGATCTCGGCCTTGTGCTTGCCCATCGCCTCCTGGGCGGCGTAGGGCTCGTAGAACGGCTTGCCGGTCGAGTCCTTGCCGGGTCCGGCGTGGTCGCGGCCGACGATGAAGTGGGTGCAGCCGTAGTTGCGGCGGATGATCGCGTGGAGCAGGACCTCGCGCGGGCCGGCCATGCGCATCGCCAGGGGGAGCAGGCTGAGCACGACGCTGCCCGGCTCGTAGTAGTTGTCGACCAGCGCCCGGTAGCAGCGGACGCGGGTGTAGTGGTCGACGTCGCCCGGCTTGGTGACGCCGACGACCGGGTGGATCAGGAGGCCGCCGCCGATCTGCTGGGCGGCGCGCTTGGTGAGCTCCTCGTGGGCGCGGTGCAGGGGGTTGCGGGTCTGGAAGGCGACGATCTTGCTCCAGCCCAGCGAATTGAAGTGGTCGCGGAGCTCCTTCGGGGTGCGGCGGAGCTCGACGAAGTCGTAGTGGGGCGGGACGCGGATCACCTCGAGGCGGCCCGAGGCATAGTGGCCGGCCTGGCGGCCGAGGCGGGCGACCGAGGGATGCTTGTCGTCGGTCGAGCCGTAGGCGCCGCGGGCCTCGGCGTCCTTGTCGTAGGCGTAGATCTCCTCGACGTGGAGGAACGCCAGCAGGTTGCCGTAGACGTCGCGCAGGGCCAGGGGCTTGCCCTCGGCGACGCCGTCGCCGGGCGTGACGGGCAGGGTGACCGGCAGGGGCCAGAGGGTGCCGTCGGCCAGCCGCTCCTCGGCGACGACGCGCTCGTAGTCGGCCTTGCCGAGGAACGACTTGAGGGGAGAGAAGCCGCCGACGGCCAGGAGCTCGAGGTCGCAGAGCCCGCGCTCGTCGAGGGTGAGGCTGGCGTGGTCCTTGGCGGTCGCCTTCATCTCGGCGGCCCGCGTCTCGGGGACGATCAGGTCGACCAGGGCCCCGCCGTAGGGGGTGTTCAGGGCGCCGCCCTGCGCGGACGGGCGGTTCTGGGGGGTGGCTTTGGTAGTAATGGTGAACTTCCTTTCGGGACGAGGGCGGATGCCGGGTCGCGTCAGGTCGCGTCGAGCGGCGTGGCGGTCGGATCCGCGGTGGTGGTGAAGGGTTAGACGGTGATTCAAAAAGGGGTGGGTCCCTCGAAGCCCCGAAGCCTGTCCCTGTTTGAAACGGATTTCTATCTCCGGGGCCGGGCCTCGGGGCTGGCCGGATCGCCGGTTCGATCGGGGATGCCGCCGCGAGCATCGCGTCGCGTCGCGTCGCGTCGCGTCCTACCGGCACCGTCGGCCCCGGCTATGATGGCGGTGCAGAAACGAGAAAGCCACCCGGGGGCCGGGTGGCGAGGGATGATCGGCAGGTCGATTTGGATCCGGTTAACAGGTCGTTACGTTCGCGGTGGACCGGGCAACGCGTTGCGCGGTGCTGGGAAGCTCAGTACGCTCCCTTGCGGAACAGGACGACCAGGAAGGTCTTGCAGATGATCTGGAGGTCGCGGGCGAGGGACCAGGTCTCGACGTACTCGACATCGAGCTCGATCATCCGCGAGTAGTCCAGCTCGCTGCGACCGCCGACCTGCCAGGGGCCGGTGACGCCGGGCAGGACGTCGAGCCGGCGGCGGTAGGCGACCGGGTCGGTGTCCTGGAGCTTGTCGCTGTCGCGGATCTGGAGCGGCCGGGGGCCGACCAGGCTCATCTGGCCGAACAGGACGTTGACGAGCTGGGGCAGCTCATCGAGGCTGGTGCGGCGGAGGAACGCGCCCAGCGGGGTGACCCGCGGGTCGTTGCGGAGCTTGAACAGCACGCCGCCGGCCGACTCGTTGCTGCTCTCCAGGTCGACCAGCCGCTGCTCGGCGTCGGTGGTCATCGTGCGGAACTTGAGGACCTGGAAGACCCGCCCCTTGTAGCCGCGGCGGGCCTGCTGGAACAGGATCGGGCCGCGGGAGGTGAATTTGATCGCCAGGGCGACGACCACCATCAGGGGCCACAGGAGGATCAGCCCCGTGAGCGCGCCGGCCACGTCGATGGCCCGCTTGACCACTTGCCGGAACCCTTCCGCCGTGAGCCAGTCGCTGCGCCAGGGGACGGGGACCGCGAGGGCCGCCTGATCCTGGGCAATCGACGTGGATTCCAGCGTCGCCTGGGTCATGGGGGGCATGGGGGTCGAAGACAGCGTACTCATCGGGGCGGGATCTCCGTGGGACGCTCTCGCTGCGGGCTCTCGATTTCGGGCTGCGGTCGCATCGATCTCGGTCCAATCCCACTACGGGCTATTGAGTTCCATGTGATTCAGATTTTTATAACCCAATCACTCGGGAGCCGGAAGCATGACAAGTTCGGGACGACACGTCGCGTCGGACAAATGCGCCGAGTCATGCAGGCGGGTCCCGGGCGGGAGGGGCCCCGGACCTTCGGTCCGGATGGCCGGACCCGTGGCTAGACGGTGTTCCGGGGGATTGGAGGCCCGCGCCGGACGATACCAGGCTGGCCAGGCATGACTTACGCGAGAGAGTGATAAACCATGCGGAGCCCAGCTTAACACCGGGTTTTCCGCCCGTCAATCAAGCCTCCCCGATGGCGGAACCGTGTTGATTTTCGGCATCAAGGACGCCGCGGACGTCGGTTTGCTGGTTCGAAATCGGGCCCGGCGGGCGGCCGACGGGCGGGCGGCGGGGGAGACGGATCGAACCGGGCGGGGGGCTCTGGTCGCGAGGCGTACCCTCCGTGCGGGCTGCGGTCCATTCCCTCGGCTGGCGTGGGCGTGGGGCTGGCTCGCCCCGGGACCGGCGGGGCCGGGCGGGCGGGTCGGCCGAGTGCAGACACGCTGGGTTGTCGGCAAAAATGATGCCGGGCGGGGACGGCCACGTGGAATCGCCGGAGGGAGGATTGGCCTGCCGGTGAGGCGGGGACTCCACATTTCGGGGACGGCCGGTGATCCACCACCATCGTTCTTGCCGGGGTGCCTGCGTCCTGGCGTTCGCCATCGGCGTCCGGCCCGGCGTGGGCGCGTTGCCACGACATCGGGCGGGGTGGTCCCCGCGGGAGCGGCGTCGGAGCCGATGATCAGTATCGATCTGTACTCGGGACAGTTCTATGTGGTTCGTCGTCGTCGCGCTGGGGCTCCTGATCCCCGCGAGCGGTTCGCGGCTCCGACGATGGACGCTCGCCTCGCTGAACCTGGGGTTCCTGCTCCTGTATAGCCGGCCCGGCCAGCCCGGCTCCCTGGCCTACGTCCTCGCCGCTGCGTTGGCGTGCTGGGTGTTCGTCCACCTGCTGGCCCGCCCGGGGATCGGGCGGCCGGCGGCCCTTGCTGGCGGCCAGCCTGGCATTCACTGCGTCGTTCTTGCGCTGCGGCCCGTGGCATAGTGTCAGCCTCCCCTGGCTGGCGCGGGCGACGCCTTCGGTGACGGGGCGCCGTCGGTCATCGACCTGCGCGCCGCCATCCGGGACGACGAGTTCCACGACATCATCCGTCCCAAACGCGCGGGCCGCCGGGATGCGACCGCGGCGCTCGTCGAGACGCTTCGCGCCCTGCCGCCGCCGCGATGAGCCGGGGCCGCGGGGTGCGTGGTCGGAGCGACCTCCGGACGATGCCGTGGTGACCCGGGTGGGCTCGCGGCCCGGGCCGCGGGGCGCGGAGCTTCGCCAGGTTGGTGGGGGCGGGCGATCCGTGAGGGGACTGTCGAAAAGGCGCCGGATCGGCAATACTTCAAACAGCCTGGTCCATGGTACCTGGCGATCGGCCTTGGTTGAGCGTTAATGGCTGCCAATTAAACAAGAGTCCGGTGATTATTTACAACATGAGGTTGATGTTTGATTGACCGAGAAATTATGCTTTTAGTTGTGGTGGTAATTATGGCGATCACGGCTTCCGAAGCTTGCTCGGCGGTCGTCGGTGCCCGAGCGTTGGCGCTACGCCAGGGAGTGGTGCGGGTTCGTCCGTGCCGATCTTCGCCCGGACGGTGCCCTTCGGAGACTCGCTGTTCCTTGACCGCTCGCTCGACGGGCCGGCCGATGTCATTACACCACGGAGTTGTGTTCGCCGGGCCGGGTGCTGCCCGATGAGCGGAGAATCTCGTCTCGCCCCGGGTCATTTGCACTTCGATCGATCGCATTGATTCAAAGCATCTAGCTGATGAGGGACCGATCATGATGACGGCGCCCGAACGGGCCTCCGATTCTGTCACAGCGACCTCGAGGTTGCCCGGCCGCGGCCACGTCGCCAGCCTCGACGGCCTCAGGGCGATGGCGATCATCGCGGTGCTCGGCGTCCACGCTGGCTTCCCAGGGATGGCCCTGGGATGGCTTGGGGTGGATCTGTTTTTCGTGATTAGCGGGTTCTTGATCACGTCGCTGCTAGTGTCCTGAGTTGGAAATTCGCTCACAAACCCGCTTGACGCGATCCAGGATCAGGTCGGCATCGGCGGTCCACACGAAGGGCCGAGGATTCTCGTTATGGGCCGCCAGATACTCCATGATCGCCGCCTCCAGCGCC
>DAIDHB010000252.1 GCA_027452145.1 Planctomycetales bacterium | reverse complement strand
CCCGCCGCGCACGAACATGGCGCAGCTCTCGATGTAGACGCTCCGCACCCCGTAGCTGAACATCATCACGGCCAGGATGAACCAGGGCGCCGCCTTGCCGATCTGCCCCTCGACGATGCCGCCGATGTAATAGGCCGTGCTCGCCAGGTCGCACAGTACGATCGCGGCCGTCCGCCAGAACGAGATGAACGTGAACATCACGCTCGTGACGACCAGCACCTGCCCGGCCGAAGGACCGCGCCGCTTCGCGCGGGCTGGGATTTCGCTGGAGGATGATTCGGCGGGAGATCGGCTCGAAGGAACGTCGCCGGCGGCCATCGGTTTCGCGCTTCCGGGTGTGGGGTCGAGACTTCTCTGCAAGGCGATGATTACATCGGACTTGCGGCGCCGGCGTCAAGAGGACACGGGCTCGAATACGGGATGTGTGCGTCGTCTATTCGGTGCGAAAGCCGCGCCGGCGAGTTGGTTCCGGCGTCGGGTTCGGCTGCTCCGGCCGGGCCTCTCAGCACGCGAGGACCGTGGTGGTGTAGCTCTCCCGGAGGTAGGCGTCGAGCGGGACGAGGAAGTGCCGGGCGAAGTCGGGGACCTCGCGGAACATGACGTGGAGGTTCTGGTTGAACGACGCCAGCCCGTAGCCGAGCGGCTCGACGATCCTCCGCAGGCTCGCGGGCGAGAACAGCGAGACGTGCCCGTTGCGCGGGCCGGCGTACCACCAGTTGAGCCCCTGGCTCTCGATGTCGGGGGGCTGGAGCAGCGTCGAGAACAGGATCAGGCCCGGCTCGTCGAGGAAGTCGCACATCTCGGCGAACGTGCGCTCGGGGTCGGTCGAATGCTCGACGACCTCGAAGCAGACGACGCAGTCGAACCGGCCGTCGGGGCGCCCGGCGTGCTCGGGCACGAACGGGTCGAATGTCTCGACGTCGCGAAAACCCGCGGCGTTCAGGTGCGCTGCCAGGGTGCCGTTGCCTCCGCCGTAGTCCAGCAAGCGGTCGGGCCGCGCGGGCCGGAACAGTTCGATCACCACCTCGGCGTTGGCGCGGGCCCGGTCCGCCCGGTAGTCGGGGTCGACCAGCACGTACTCATCGTTGTAGATGTGTCGCCGGAAGTCGTCCGTCGTGAAATGATCGAATGCCGTCGTGAAGAGAAAGCCGCACTCCGGGCAACGGTGGTAATAGATCGGCACGCCCGAGACGCCCAGCACCTTGCGGCGGACGATCTCGCAATTCTTGTGGAAGTCGACGACGCCGAACGGAGGCGCATCGGCGCCGCAGCACTTGCAGGTCTCTCGCCCGGCGCAGACCGGCTGCAATCGCATCTCCATGCGCGTCCTCCTCATCCCATCCGGCGAAATGTCGCAATGCGAAATGAACGAACGAACGTGCGAACGGTCGACTGGTTCGCGGCTTTCTACGAATTCCGGCCGGTCCCGGCAAGATCAACCGTCCGGTCGACCTTACGCCGGATCGCCGGTCGTGATATGGTTGGCTGCCGAACGTCACCGGCGAAGGCCGGTCGGAGGGGAGGGAATCCTTCCGGATGAACCAGAACAAGGAGGTGGGGGATGTTCAGGAAGCTGACGTGGATCCTCGTGGCCGCCGCGGCGGCCGTCGCGGGTTGCCTTCAGACGTCGGGGGCGATCCGGGGGGGGCATTGACCGTCCGCGTTCGCCGGCGATGAGGGTCGCGCGGGCTCCCGTAGATGGTCGGGCTCATGCGACCCGATCCGTCTATCCGCCCAGCCAGATCCGCCGGACAATCGGGCCGCACCCGCGGCTCGCCGATTGCAATGGAGCGACGCGCCCCCTACGCTGGACAGTCCGTGCGAGGCGGACCATCCGCGAGGCCGGCCCTGCGGGCCGGCGGGGGCGATCCGAGCATGCCCGGCGACGTCGTCGAACGTCCGCAGTCCGATCGTGAGGCCGATCGCCCCGACGGCGAGCCCTCCGAGCGTGCGGTGCTGCGCAAGGTCTTCCGCCGGCTCGTGCCGTTCCTGTTTCTGCTGTATGTCGCCAACATCCTGGACCGGAACAACGTCGGCTTCGCGCGGCTGAAGATGCTGGGCGACCTCGGCCTCGACGAGGGGGTCTACGGCTGGGGCGCCACCTTCTGCTTCTACCTGGGCTATCTCGCCTTCGAGGTCCCGAGCAACCTGATCCTGCACCGCGTCGGGGCCCGGCTCTGGATCGGCCGGATCATGATCACCTGGGGACTGGTCTCGACCTGCACGATGTTCGTGCGCGACGCCCGGAGTTTTTACCTCGTCCGGGTCCTGCTGGGAGTCGCCGAGGCGGGGTTCTTTCCCGGGATCGTGCTCTACCTGAGCTACTGGTTCCCGGCGCGGGAGCGGGCGCGGGCCGTCGCCTGTTTCATGATGGCCTCGCCGCTGTCGAGCGCCTTCGGCGGGGTCGTCTCGGGCTGGCTCCTGGCCCACGCCGACGGCGCCGCCGGCCTGAAGGGCTGGCAGTGGCTGTTCCTGATCGAGGGACTTCCCTCGGTCGTCCTCGGCATCGCCACGTGGTTCTATCTCACCGACCGGCCGTCCGCCGCCGGTTGGCTCTCGTCCGAGGAACGCGGCTGGCTCGATCGGCGCATGGCCCGCGAGGACCGCGACCGCGTGGCGCGGCACGGGCTCGACCGGCTCCAGGCGCTCGGCCATCCGATGATGGTGCTGTTCATCCTGCTGTATTTCACGATCGCGCTGGGTACCAATAGCTTCGGCTTCTACGCGCCGACGATCCTCCAGGGGCGGTTCACGGGATGGAGCACAGAGGAGATCGGCTACCTGTACCTCGTGCCGAACCTCACGACGGCCGTCGCCATGTACGCGGTCGGCCGGCATTCGGACGCGACCGGCGAGCGCCGGTGGCACCTCGCGGGCTGCGCCCTGGTCGCGGCGCTCGGATGGTGGCTCAGTGCCACGGTGCGGTCGCCCTGGCTGGCCCTGCTCGCCCTGACGATGGCCAACGCGGGGATGATCAGCATGATCGGCCTGTTCTGGTCGTTGGCGACCTCGTACCTGAGCGGCCTGGGCGCCGTGGGCGGGATCGCGCTGATCAACACGATCGCCAACACCGGCGGGGCCTTCTCGTCGCCGCTGATGAGCTCGATCGAGAAGGCCACCGGCAGCTTCGCCGTCGGCCAGTTCGTGCTGGGTGTGGCGATGGTCGCGGGAGCCGCGATCGCGCTGGCGATCCGCCACGATCGGCCGACGGATCGTGGAGCGGCTCCCGACGCCGGGGCGAGTGACTGAGTCGGCCGACGTTCATCGAGTCGGCCCGGCAGCGATCAGCGCCCCTTCATCGATGCCAGCGTGCCGCGGATGTAGCCGATGCTCTCGGCGACGCCCGGCAGCGGGTCCTGCATGTCCTTTTCGTACTCGAGCCCGGCATGCCCGCTGAAGTGGACATCCCGCAGGGCCTGGAGGATGCCGCGGATATCGAGCTCGCCCCGGCCGACCTCGACGGTCCGCCACTTGCCTTCGCGGTGCGATAGGTCCTTCAGGTGGACGTCGTACAGCCGCGCCGCGCAGGTGCGGATCGCCTTCACCGGATCGACCCCGCACCTCGCCGTGTGGCCGACGTCGATGCACAGGCCGATCCGTTCGTCGAGCTTCTGCACGGCCTCCCAGACATCCAGCGGCGACGGCCAGACCTTGTCCTCGGGCCCGTGGTTGTGGATCGCCAGCTTGATGCCGAACTCCTTGACGAGCGTCTCGAGCGCCGGAAGGGCCTCGCGCGACGGTGCCCCGACGATCGTCGGAATCCCGGCATCGCGGGCATATTCGAACGCAGGACGGAGGTCGCTCTCACTCCCCTTCAGTGAGATCACGCCGCAGCTCAGCGGGGTGATGCCGGCCTTGCGGAACTTCTCGACGACCGCCTTGCGCTGCTCGGCGGTGCTCCTGAGCGGCAGGTGCGACTCCTTGATCGAGACGTAATGCACCCCGACGCGCCGGATGCCCTGGATCGTAACGTCGAGCGGGATCCGGCTGAAGGTGTACGAGGCGATTCCGATCTTCAGGCCCAGCCAGGGGTCGACGGTAGAGCCGTCGGCCGCCTGCTGTTCGCGGGTGAGCAAGGCGCGGGCGCCGGCGCTGGCAGCGAGCGGGGCAAGGGCCGCGGCCGAGGCGGTGAGGCCGACGAAGCCCCGGCGGGTGAACAGGGAATCGGTGGGCATGGCCTGCTCCTCGAGACTCGAGTGAATCGGGCTGTTGGCGTGCGGGAGCGTCGATGATAACGCGGCGGAACGCCTCGCGGCAGAGTCCGCCGCCCTTGCGAGGCGTATGCGGGATCGTGGAAGACGATTTCCAGGAATTCGGCCGCGGGGTCCGCCATCCCCTGGCGTCAGATCGGGGGAGCAGTAGAATAAACGGCGGGTCGTGCTAACCCGAGAGCCGCCTCCGGCCGGCCAGGCAAGATGGTCGCCGGAGGCGGCTGTCTTGTTGGGAGTGACGGGCCGATGGCGACGGCGACCGTGAACACGCGGGCGAGATCGGGACTGGAGACCGATCGCCTGCTCGAGCTCTACCGGCGGATGCAGACAATCCGCCGCTGCGAGGAGCACCTGGCGCGGGCCCATCAGCGCGGGCTGGTGCATGGGGCCTGCCACACCTATGTCGGCGAGGAGGCGATCGCCGTCGGTGTCTGCGACCACCTGCGGGATGTCGACGTCGTCTTCAGCACGCATCGCGGCCACGGACACGCGCTGGCCAAGGGCGTCGCGCCCCGCGCGCTGGCCGCCGAGCTGCTCGGCAGGTCCACCGGCTGCTCATTCGGCCGCGGCGGCAGCATGCACCTGTTCGCCCCCGAGGTCGGCATGATGGGGACCAGCGGGATCGTCGGCCCCTGCATCCTCCAGGCCGCCGGCGCCGGCTACAGCTTCAAGCTGCTCGAATCCGACGGCGTTGCCGTCGCGTTCTTCGGGGACGGCGCCGTGAATAACGGCGCCTTCCACGAGGGCCTCAACATGGCCAGCATCTGGAAGCTGCCCGTGCTGTTCGTGTGCGAGAATAACGAGTTCGCCACCGAGGTCCCTTTCACCTACGCCAGCGGGCAGCCGAGCGTCGCCGCACGCGCCGCCGGCTACGGGCTGCCCGGCGTCGAGGTCGACGGCAACGACGTGGCGGCCGTCTGGGAGGTCGCGCGCCAGGCCGTCGAGCGTGCCCGCTCGGGCGGCGGCCCGACCCTCATCGAGTGCAAGACCTACCGCACCCGACCCCACGCCGAGGGCATGGGCGACTACTCCTACCGCACGCGCGAGGATGTCGAGCGGTGGAAGACCCGCTGCCCGATCCAGCGATTGCGCAAGGTGCTCGTCGAACAGGCGAACATCGACGCGTCCGAGCTGGACGCCATCGACGAGCAGGTCGAATCCCAGGCCGCCGAGGCGATCGCGTTCGCCGAGTCGAGCCCCTGGCCCGATCCGACTTCGGCCGCCGATCACATCTACGCCGAACCCGCGCGAGCGGCGGCGAGCGCGGAGTCCCCGATCGGCCGACTGCCCGCCGAGAGTCGAGAGCTGACCTGGATGAAGGCGACGCTCGAGGCCCTCGCCGGCGAGATGGCCGCCAACCCCCGGATCTTCGTGATGGGCGAGGGGATCGGCAAGCGCGGCGGCAACTTCGCCACCACGACGGGGCTGTTCGACCTGTACGGCCCGGTCCGCCTGTGCGACACCCCGATCTGCGAGCGCGGGTTCGTCGGCCTCGCCTGCGGCGCCGCGATGACGGGCACCCGGCCGGTGGTCGACTTCATGTTCGCCGACTTCGTCCTCGACGCCGTCGGCGAGATCCTCAACCAGATCGCCAAGATCCAGTACATGAGCAACGGCCGGCTGAAGATGCCCGTTCTGCTCCGCGGCTGCGTCGGGATCGGCCACTCGGCGGCGACGCACCACTCGGGCAACTATTACACGATGTACGGCCATTTCCCGGGCCTGCGCGTGGTCGTCCCGTCGAACGCCCACGATGCGAAGGGACTGCTCACACACGCCCTGCGCTGCGACGACCCGGTCCTGTTCCTCGAGCACCGCGAGCTACTCGGGACGAAGGCGACGGTCCCCGCCGGGGATTACGAGATCGAGTTCGGCCGCGCGGCCGTCGTGCGCGAGGGCACGGACATCACGGTCGTCGCCCTGGCGAAGATGGTGCACGAGACGCTCCGGGCCGCCGATGTCCTGGCCGGCGAGGGGATCTCGGTGGAGCTGATCGACCCGCGCACCGTCTCGCCGCTGGATACGACGACGATCCACGAATCGCTGCGCAAGACGGGCCGATTGCTGATCGTCGACGAGGATTTCGCGCCGTTCGGCGTGGGCGCCGAGGTCGCCGCGCGGATGGCCGACCTGGGCTTCGACGACCTGGATGCGCCGATCCGACGGATCAACGGCGTGCACACGCCAACGCCGTACAGTCCTCCGCTGGAAGCCGCGATCATCCCCAATCCCTCGGCGATCGCCGAGGCCATCCGCGCCCTGATCCGGGAGTAGCCGTCCGCCATGGCCGTCGCGATCACGATCCCCCGGCTGGGCTGGAACATGGACCAGGGCGTCTTCGTCGGCTGGCTCAAGGGCCCCGGCGATCCCGTCCAGGCCGGCGAGCCGCTGTTCACCCTCGAGGGCGAGAAGGCCGCGCAGGACGTCGAGTCGATCGAGTCCGGCACGCTCCACATCGCCGCGGATGCTCCCCAGGCCGGCGCGATCGTCGCCGTCGGCGTCGTTATCGGCCATTTGCTGGCGCCCGGCGAATCCGCGCCAAACGGTGATAACGTCGAGCCGATCGCCACGCTGGGCGCCGTGCCGGCCTGCTCCGAGAGCTCGACCCGGGCCGCGACACCAGCGGTCCACGCCGAACCTCGCGGCGGCCGGCCGCGCAGCTCGCCTCTGGCCCGCCGGCTGGCGCGTGAGCTGGGAGTCGACTGGACCCGACTAACGGGGAGTGGCAGCACGGGGCGGATCCGCAAGGTCGACGTCCTGGCCGCCGCATCGACCGCGCGAACCCGGCCGTCCCGCGAGCGGCCTCCGATCGAGGGAGCGACTGTCCCGGTCGGGCCCACTCGCGCGACGATCGCCGCGCGGCTGGCCAGGAGCCGGCAGACGACGGTCCCCGTCACCCTGCATACCACGGCCGACGCGACCAACCTGGTCGGCCTGCGGGCCCAGTATCGCGCGGCCGCCGCCGCGCCCGCCGGCAAGGAGCCGCCGGGCTATCTCGAGGTTCTCATCAAGCTGGCCGCCCTGACACTGCGCGATCACCCGATGCTCCACGCCGCCTGGGCCGACGACCGGCTGATCGTCCCGGCCGAGGCGAACATCGGATTTGCCGTGGATACCGAGGAGGGACTGGTGGTTCCGGTGATCCGGGGCGCGGCGAGCCTGTCCCTGGGCGAGATCGTCGCCCGCGCCCGCGAGCTGGCCCGGCGCGCCCGCGAGCGCCGCATCCGCCCCGACGAGATGCAGGGCGGCACCTTCACCATCACCAACCTCGGCGCCTTCGGGATCGAGGGCTTCACCCCGGTCATCAACCCGCCCGAGTGCGCCGTGCTCGGCATGGGCCGGATCGTCCGCCAGCCGGTGATGATCGACGACCGGGTCATCGGCCGCGATCGGATGAGCCTCAGCCTCACCTTCGACCACCGGATCGTCGACGGCGCCCCCGCGGCCCGCTTCCTCCAGTCCCTGGTCGCCGCCATCGAGAACCCGGGACCCTGGCTGATCGCCTGAGCTAAGCATCGCGGTCTCCCCATTGACGATGCCTCGCCCCGCGCCTTATGATCCAGTGTGTCGGCTGCGTCCTCCGACCCTCGATCGTTGGAGCCATTCCGCATGACCCGTACCTCGGCGATCCTTCGACTTCACCTTGGCCTCGGCCTTGGCCTGATTGGCCAGGCCAGGGGGTGGTCTTAGGTTTCGTCGCGCCGCGATAACGCAGCCCATGAAGCCCCGAGACCCACCCGCCCGGTGGATCTCGGGGCTTCGTGCTTGTTGGGCCCAGGATCCTCCCGCGGCGGGCCGGGCATTACGTGCCAGCCGGATCACCCCGAGCCAGAACGAAAGGCCCGAACCATGAGCACGCCCCCGAACCCGAACGTAGACTCCAAACCGAGCGTCGGCGCGCCGTCCCCGGATACCAACCGGGTGCGGATCTTCGACACGACGCTCCGCGATGGCGAGCAGTCGCCCGGCGCGAGCATGAACATGGCCGAGAAGCTCGAGATGGCCCGCGCGCTGGCGGCGCTCGGAGTCGACATCATCGAGGCCGGGTTCCCGATCGCCTCGCTCGGCGACTTCGAGGCCGTGCGGGCCATCGCCACCGAGATCACAGGCGCCTCGGTGTGCGGCCTGGCCCGGTGCAACGATCGCGACATCGACCGCGCCTGGGAGGCCATCCAGTACGCCCAGGCGCCGAGGATCCACGTCTTCCTCGCCACGTCGGCCATCCACCGTGAGCACAAGCTCCGGATGTCGCGGTCGCAGATCGTCGAAAAAGCGGTCGCCAGCGTCCGCCGCGCCCGCGCCTGTTGCCCCGATGTCGAGTTCAGCCCCGAGGACGCCGCACGCACCGAACTGGATTTCCTCTGCGAGGTCGTCGAGGCGGCCATCGAGGCCGGCGCCACGACGGTCAATATCCCCGATACGGTCGGCTACGCCACGCCCACCCAGTACGCGCACGTGATCCGCAGCCTGCGCGAGCGCGTCCCCAACATCGGCCGCGCCGTCATCAGCACCCACTGCCATGATGATCTCGGCATGGCGGTCGCCAACAGTCTGGCCGGGGTCGAGGCCGGCGCCCGGCAGGTCGAGTGCACCATCAACGGGATCGGCGAGCGCGCCGGCAATGCCGCGCTCGAGGAGATCGTCATGGCGCTGAAGACCCGCTTCGACTACTACGGCCTGACGACCGGCATCAAGTCCGAACGGCTCTATCCGATCAGCCGGATGCTCTCGACGATCACCGGGCTGGCCGTCCAGCGCAACAAGGCGATCGTCGGCCGGAATGCCTTCGCGCACGAATCCGGCATCCACCAGGACGGGATGCTCAAGGAGCGCTCCACCTACGAGATCATGCGGCCCGAGGACGTCGGCGTCCCTCGCACCGACCTGGTGCTGGGCAAGCACTCCGGCCGCCACGCGCTGCGCGAACGCGTCGCCGAGATGGGATACACGCTGACCGACGAGCAGCTCGAGACGCTGTTCGACGACTTCAAGGCCCTCGCCGACAAGAAGAAGGAGGTCTACGACGAGGACCTGGTTGTCCTGATCGAAAAGCACCTGGACGACGTCGCTCCCCACTGGCAGCTCCTGAGCCTGCACACGACCGCCGGGCTGGGCATCCTTCCCACGGCCACGGTCGCCATCCGCCGGCCCGACGGCGAAATCGTGCAGGACGCGGCGATCGGCGACGGCCCCGTCGACGCGATTTTCAAGGCCGTCGAGCGGGTCACGGGCGTGCGCGCCAACCTGCACCAGTTCGTGGTGCGCAGCGTCACCCAGGGCAAGGACGCGCAGGGCGAGGTCACGCTCGAGCTCGAGGTCGAGAGCGACGACCGCTCGTACCGCGGCCGCGCGGCCTCGACCGACATCATCGAGGCCTCGGCGCAGGCGTATCTGAACGCCGTCAACGCGATCGCCACGCACAAGGAGCGCGGCCACGTCCGCGAGGTCGTCGGCCGCCCCGGTGCGGGTGCGTGAAAGCCTGAAGGCCGGAGGACGCCGGCGCCCGCAGGCTGCCGTGCTGGCAAGCGAGCCAGCAGAATGGGTCGCGACTCGTCGAGACGACGGGTCCCGACCCTTCGCGCCTCACAGGTCCCCAGTCCAGCGGGGATGCCCGTGGGACGAAGCGTTACTTGATCACCACGGGCAACTCCGTGCCTTTGGGATAGAATTTCATCGACACCGAATTCACGCAATGGCGCGTATTCTTCGCGGTGAATCGCTCTCCCACGAAGACATGCCCCAGATGGCCGCCGCAATGGCTGCACAGGATCTCGGTACGAAACCCGTCGGGGTCGGCCACCCGCTTGACGGCGCCTTCGATCTCATCGTCGAAGCTGGGCCATCCGCACTCGCTGGCGAACTTGTCCTCGGAGCGATAGAGCGGCGCATTGCAACGCCGGCAGACATAGGTGCCCGGATCCTTGAGATCCGTGTACTCGCCGGTAAATGCCCGTTCTGTCCCCTTGCCGAGGATGACACGAGCCTCCTCCGCCGTCAGGGGGTTGTACCTCGAATCTTGCTTGTCCGACGGCATATCGGTCTCCCCTGCCAGTTCGTTCGCAGACGGGCCGTTCGTCGCCGGCCCGGACGCGCCGCCGCAGCCGGTCGCCCCAAGCCACATCATCACAAGAAATGAAGAACGCCAGATGCTTCGACACGCCATCGTTCATCTCCGGCCGATCGCCCGAGGCGACGAACGACCCCTCCGGACAACCTGGTAATTCTAGGCCCGAGCAGCGAGCTCGGCCAGTGCTGGGCGCCTACCCGACGACCATATTGCTGGCCTTCGCGCCACTGTCGCCCACCGAGACCCGGACGGCCGATCACCACCGCCGGCCGGGCATTATCCTCCCGACCGCCGGCGGGTCGCGATCAGATCGGTCGCGGCCGAGGCGCATGCCGGCGTGCCAGGGAACGAGGCAAGACATCGGGGGCCCAGTCAGCATTGGTGGCCCGCCTCCATCCCCGTGACGATGGGTCGCGGGGCGGACGACGCACGCCGTCGGGCCCAGAATGACCTTGCGTCGTTTCGCCGTGGTGACTCAAATGTCCGCACTCGACCGGCCTGGAGGGGCCGGTTCGCCAATCTGTCTGGAGTCCAGGCCGTGTCAAGGATGACCCGACGCGACACGCTGAAGCTGGCCGGCCTCTCGGTCCCGATGGCGGCGGCCGCCACTTGCACGGGGATGACGATAGCGGGGCCGCCGGCGGCAGAGCGCCCCTACCTGATCCTCTCGTGCGACGGCGGCGGGATCCGCGGGCTGCTCACCGCCAAGGTCATCGAGCGGATCGAGGCGGAGGTGCCTTTCCTCCATCGGGTCGACCTGTTCGCCGGCACGTCCACGGGCGGGATCATCGCCCTGGGGCTGGCGCATGGCATGCGGCCGTCCGAGCTGGTCGAGCTCTACCGCGACCGCGGCCACGAGATCTTCACCGCGGTCGGGCCGAGGCGGCCGCCGCGGAGCCGCATCCTCGAGTTCTTCAGCGAGCTCGACTCCAGGGTGCGCGAGTTGCTGCGCGACCTCCATTTCGACCCGCTCGACCTCCTGCATCCCCGCTATTCCAATGGCGGGCTCCGGTCGGTGTTATCGCGATACTTCGGAGACACGACGCTGGGCGACCTGAAGCGCGCCGTACTGGTCACGACCCTCCGGCTGTTTGCGGAGTCCGGGAACTGGACGCCGCTGGTGCTCCACAACCTCGGCGAGGAGGAGGCCGGCACGGCCGAGATCCGCCTCCAGGACCGGCCGACGCGGGCGACACGGCTCGTGGACGCCGCGCTTTGCACCAGCGCGGCCCCGCTCTATTTCCCGCCGTATCGGCATCCCGACGTCGGCTACTGCGTCGACGGCGGCCTCTTCGCCAACTGCCCGGCGACGATCGCGCTCGGGCTGGCCTGCCGGGCGAACCGCGGGCACGTCCGCAACATCCGCATCCTGTCGATCGGCACGGGCGTCCAGGTCAGTGGGATCGACATCCCGCGATCGTCGCCGTTCGACCGGGCTGCGGAGTACGGCGCCCTGGCGTGGCTCTCTCCCCTGCCCCGCGGCCCCAACCTCACCAACGGCGATACGCTCACCCCGGCCTTCCCGCTGATCTCCGCTCTGCTCGACGCGAGCTCCTCGGCGAACAGCTACATCTGCGAGCAGGCGCTCGGCTGGAATTACCACCGGGTCCAGATGAACCTCCCCAGGCCGATCGACCTCGACGACGCCTCGAAGGGGACGCTCGACCTCCTCCAGCAGGTCGCCATGAAAATCCCCCCGGCCCGGTGGGAGGCCACCACCCGTTGGCTCCGGGCGCAGGTGGCCTGATCCGACGGGCTGCGGAGTCCCGAAGGGCCAGCCCCAGGGGTAAAGGAGAGTCGATCTGGGAAAAAAACCGGCCGGCTCGTTGCATCGCTCCCTGTTCGACCTGGACCGACCCGCATGGACCTGATTGCCATCGTGAGCCTCGTGGCCCAGGTTTGTCCGAGGCTCTTTCTTTGATCTACCGTCAACTCGAACGATGAGCCCAGGAAGGAATGCTGGACACCGCCGCCCTGCCCTTCCTGGTAGGACTCTTCGCGACGTCGTCCCCCAGCAGAGACGAAATCGAGCCGGACCCCGTCACGGCGTCCGCCGGGCCGGAGTCGATGATCGGTTTCCGAGGCCAGACCTGGATGCGAGGGACGAGAGTCCCGGTCTCC
The DNA here is from genome assembly GCA_027452145.1 of Planctomycetales bacterium. Classification (GTDB taxonomy): domain Bacteria; phylum Planctomycetota; class Planctomycetia; order Isosphaerales; family Isosphaeraceae; genus JAKAUH01. The sequence goes on along the minus strand of DAIDHB010000252.1, from coordinate 4,025 downwards.
TCACGGGTCAACACCGAGCGAACGGTCACCGGGACCTGGTCCTGCTGTGGACCCGACTCGTGATGAGAGGATGACCAGCCGGCCAGGGCCGCATCGAGCGCCATCAGCGGCTCGCTCGCGGTCGTGGTGCCGAGAAACACCGAGCTGGGCGAACCGACCGCTGTGGACGCGGCAAACAGCGGGCCCGGCGCCTGGCCGGCGGCCGGGATCGCGACCGGCACGCGCCGAACTCCGAGCGGCAGGTACTCGCCCGTTACGCCGTTGCTATCATCCTCGCCGTAGCCCAGCAGGTGTCCCATCTCGTGCGCGACGACCGACAGCAGGTCGACGTGCCCGCTGGCCGGGCTGTTGATGGCACCGGGGGCGAAGACCGAGCCATTGCCCGGGGCGGAGCCGATGAACCAGCCGTAGCCGTCGGCCGTCCGATCGAGGGTGATCACCCCCTGTCGCTCCCAGGCCAGGCCCGAGCCGCCCAGGTCGTCGATGCGGTACATCGCGTGGCTGAGGATGGTGAGCTGCTGGGCGTCGATGCCCGCCGCGCCCCAGAGGGCGACTGCCTCAGCGACGACCGGCTGGATCTCGTCGAGCGTAAGTGGGGCGACGGATGCGGTGCTGGTGGCCGGAGCGCCGGCCAGCTCCTGGGCGGGGCGGACCTGCAAGTTGCCGCCACCCAGACCTTGCTCCACCGTGCTGGTGCCGTTCCAGTCGCTCGAGAACCAGAGCGCGCCGCCGGGCGTGAGTATCGTGATGCCGATCGTGTCGCTGGAGCTGCTGCCGTTGTCGGTCAGGGTCACCTGCAATGAGGCGCCACGGTACAGGGTGACGGGGCTCGACGAATCCGTGACGTCCTGGACGGTTCCCGTGGCCGCGTAATCGGCGGTGTTCCCACTGGGGAAGGTGAGCGACGTGATCGAGGTGGATTGGAACTGGTAGACATGGCCCTGGTACCGGACGATGATGTTCGCCTGCCCCTGCACACCGCCGGAGTTGTTCCTGGCGTTGAAGCCGAAGTTGGTGTGGGCGCCGGCATCGCCGGGGACGAGCCCCGCGGTGTTCCGGTTGACGAGATAGCCTCCGCCGGTGGCTGAGCCGGCCTGGGGCCTGGAGACGGTGACGACGGCATCGTCGGCCGAGCTATTTCGCGCGTAATCGCCGCCGACGATGATGCCGATCGTGTACGACTGCGAGCTCGCCGTGCCGATGTTGACGCTCCAGTTGTAGCTCGCCGTGCCGGTCGTGGGATCGGTCGAGCTGATCAGGCTGACGGGGAGGTTGCTGGCGATGGTCGAGCCGTCGGCCTCGTTGATAAAGGTCACGGTGGCGTTGGTGATGGTCCCGGCGCCGCCGGAGAGATCCTTGATGGTCGCGGACAGGGTGACGGTGGCCGTGCTGGTGGTCGCCGAGGCCGTGGCGACGTAGAGCAGGCCGGTATAGGTCGCCGAGACAGCGGTCTGGGGATTGACCGTTTGCGTCAGCGCATCGAGGCTGAACGCGAAGGTACTGTCGCCGAGGTAGCGGGCCGTGATCGCGTGCGCACCCGCGTCCAGCGCCGCGGTGGTCAACTGCGCGACGCCACCGGATATCGGGACGGCCCCGAGGTCGGCGCCGGTGGTCGTGTCCACGAAATCGACGCTGCCAGTGGGCGTCCCATCGGTTGGATTGGCGGCGCGGACCGCGGCGGTCAGCGTCACCGACTGGCCGTAGGCTGAGGAGACCGCCGAGCTGCCGAGGGTCGTGAAGCTGAGATCCGGCGAGGGGAGCGGCGTGCCATTGACCTGGTAGGTATCGCCGAAGTCCGACACGACGCCAGAAGTCGCGTTATGGACCGGCTCGGCCGTGGGATTGACATTGATCGTGTTGTCGCCCGGATTCGTGGCTGTGCCCAGGTCGAGGGTGCCGCCGGTGATGAGGATCGCGGGCTGGGTATAGGTTGGCGTGCCCTGGACCGTGCTGTCGCGCACCGTCAGATTGCCGCCGGTGACAACGATCGTGGGGGAGTCGGTCGCCGTCGTGAGCTTCAGGTTTTCGATGAGCACGTTCCCCGATTCGACCTCGAGCGCCGGGGAGTTGCCGACGATGACGGCTCCCCCGCCGCCGTTGATGGTCACCGCGACGCCGGCCGGCGCCGAGATCACCGTGTCGCTGTAGGTTCCCGGGGCCAGGTTCAGCACGATCGGGACGGGATTCGCGGAAGCGGACGTGTCGGCGGTTAGCCCGCTAATCGCGAAGGCGACCGAGCTCAGCGTGCTCGGGTCCACGGCCAGGATGACGCTCGGCAAGGGCGGCGTCGTACTGGGCGCGACCGACTGGAACGCGCTGACGGCGTTCTGGAGATCCGTGCCGACCGTGCTCAGGTTGACGGCCACCGGGACCTGGCCCGTGTTCACCCCGACGCTCGGCGAGAACTCGGAGGTATCGCCGGCCGCCAGGTTGGTTGCCGTCGCCGAGACGTACTGGCCCGTCGGGACACTGACCGAGAGCGTGGCCGTGAAGGTCGCATTGCCGTTGCCGTCGGTCGTCACGGTGATCGTGCCAATGTACGTCTGGCCCTCGCCGAAGCCGGTCGGGTCGGCGGCGGTGCTGGCGTAGAAGTCGAGGGCGTAGGTGGTGTTGGGTGTGCTGCTGAAAGTACCGCCGACGGTCGTGCTGCCGCCGGAGCTGGTGACCGAGGTCAGGATCGGATAGGTCTGCCAGTCGTTCGGACCGGCCTGGCCGGCGTGCGAGCCATTGAGCGTCACGCCGTCGCCGCCCGGGTAGATACCGAGGTCGATACCGAGGCCCCCGTTATCATGGATCGAGTTGCCCCGGATCGAATTTCCGATGGCGGTCGCGTCATAGAGAACGACCCCGCCACTATAAAAGGTGAACGCCGCGGGATTATTGAACGCAATCGTGTTGCCTGCCCCGGTAGTTGTCCCACCGATCGTGTTGCTCGATGCGTAGGAGCTTAAGAGAAGGCCGTCCCCGGAGTTAGCCAAGGGGCCGTTCCCGGTAACGTCAGTGCCGATGAGATTACCTTCGATAAGGTTTGCCGGTGCATAGAGCACGATCCCATTGGCGTTCCCAGATACGAGATTGCCGGCGCCCACCGTCGTCCCGCCGATCGTGTTGTTCACGCCTTGGAGAGTACCACCGATTTCGACACCGTTGCCATAGCCATTGCTCACGGATGCGGTGCCATCGGGATTGGTGCCGATGCGGTTCCCCTCCACCAGGTTGCCCGACCCACTAATATAAATCCCTGAACCAGAGTTCCCTGAGATGAGATTGCCGGCCCCGGAAGTCGTCCCGCCGATCGTGCTGCCCGAAGCTTCGATGTCGACTCCCATTCCGTTGCCGACGGCACTGGTGCCGGTGGGGTCGGTGCCGACCAGGTTGCCTTCCACGAGATTCCCTGTGTTGCCGGAGCCGATGATCAGAACACCTTCCTCGTTTCCCGAGATAAGGTTCCCCGCACCGGAAGTCGTCCCGCCGATCGTGTTGCCGGGAGACGAGATCATGATGCCATCCTTGTTGTACAGGGCCAGCGTGCCGGTGGCATCCGTGCCGATGCGATTCCCTTCCACCAGGTTGTCCGACGCACCGATAAGAATCCCGTAGTAAGAATTCCCCGAGATGAGATTGCCGGCCCCGGAAGTCGTCCCGCCGATCGTGCTGCCCGAAGCTTCGATGTCGACTCCGCCGTAATCACCCGCAGATTCGGCACCCGCGGCATTGGTGCCGATCAGGTTCCCTTCCACCAGGTTGCCCGTCGCGAGGATATCGACGTCGTACCCGAACCCGAACTGGCGGCCATTGGCAGAGATGATGTTGCTTGCGGCCGGCGTGGTCCCGCCGATCGTGTTGTCAGAGCCCACGACGTAGACGCCCTCGCCGCCATTCGTGTTAGGCGTCCGGCAGGAATTAGTTTCCCTACCGTTTCCTCATTACTGGCTTGATCGTGATGTCGTAGTCCGGCAGCGTTTTCGATCGATCGAGTCGCGCCTCGTGAATCCTCATCTCCTTGGCCGGGACGCGAACCCCGT
>DAIDHB010000251.1 GCA_027452145.1 Planctomycetales bacterium | reverse complement strand
TCGACGGCGACGGGTCGCGGGTGTCGATCGCGACGACCTTGCCGCGCGGGGCGTCCTTGTTGGTCTTGAACCAGAAAACCGGTCCGTCGTTGTCGATGAAGGAGTACTCGGCCTCGAACTCGCCGACGAGGTGGACGAGGGGGGCGTCGGGCCGGTCGAGCGGCCGATAGAGCACGCGGAACTTGCTGTCCGTGCCTCGAGACAGGGTGACCACCAGGTACTTGCCGTCGTCGGTGACGTCGGGCGAGGCCATCCACTCCTTGTGCGCCGGGTCCTCCCACGCGATGGTGTCGGCGGATTGGGGGGTTCCCAGGCGATGGTAGTAGATCTTCTGGTAGTAGTTGGCGCCCTTGAGGTCCTCGCCGGCGCGGGGCTCGGGGAATCGGCCGTAGAAGAAGCCCTGGCCGTCGGGCGTCCACTCGGCGGACGAGAACTTGACCCACCTGAGGACGTCGGGAGCATCCTGGCCGGTGGCGACCTCGCGCACCCGCCACTCGTTCCAGTCCGAGCCGGCCGACGCGATGCCGTAGGCGAGGAACCGCCCGTCGCGGCTCGGCACGGCGCCCGAGAGCGCCACGGTGCCGTCGGCCGACAGCTTGTTGGGGTCGAGGAGGGCATGCCCGGGGTCGTCGACCGACTCCGAGGTGTACAGGATGCTCTGGTTCAGCAGGCCGGTGTTGAACGAGAAGAAGAGGCGGTTCCCCTCGCGCCTCGGCGTGGTGAACTTCTCGTAATCCCAGAGCGCGGTGACGCGCCTGCGGATCGGCTCGCGGCGGGGGATCGACTCGAGGAAGCCGAAGGTGATTCGATTCTCGGCCTCGACCCAGGCGCGGGTGGCGGGTGAGTCGGGATCCTCGAGCGGTCGATAGGGATCGGCGATCTTTTGCCCGTGATAGTCGTCGACCGTGTCCGAGCGGGGCGCCTCGGGATACCTGAGGGGCGTCGCCCGCTCATCCGCCTCGGAATCTCCAGCCATCATGATCGCGATCGCTCCCAGGACCAGGACACGCAGGCTGCGGCGAACCATCTCTCCGGGCTCCTCGAGAAGGGTAGTCGTCATCGGTCGATGTGCGGGTTGCCCCGGGTGGCGAGTGCGGCGTCGGCCGCCTCGGTCGTCAGCCGGTCGTCGTTGACGGACAGCGCACGAAGGGACTCGTCGAACCGCCGGCAGGCCATGCGCAGATACAGCTCGGCCGCCGAGCGCTCGGCCGGCGTGGCCGCGCCCGACGACTCCGAGCGGTCCCACCGCGACAGGGTGCACGCCGAGGTCATCAGGGCGATCGCCGCGTCGGCGATGCGCTCCTGGTGATACTGGCGGTCGAGCATCGCCTCGCGGTGGGTGATCAGCAGGCGCTCGACGGTCCGGCCGAACCGCGCCACGCGGCGCGACAGCGCCTGGGCCATCGGCCGGAGCATCGGGGTTGCGACCGGTATGGTCGGCACCGAGACCATCTTGCCGAGGTGGCCGCGGGCGAATCCCCAGAACGTCGGCAGGAACTTGCCGGGGCTCTTCAGGCCCTCGAGGGTGGATTTCAGCCCCTCGCCGATCTCGCGCATGCCGACCAGCGCGATGAACGCCTTCAGGACCTCGTTGGCCCCCTCGCCGATCGTGTTGATCCGCGCATCTCGCATGAACCGCTCGTACGGTTCGTCGCTGAAATACCCCTGGCCGCCGTGGACCTGGAGCGTCTCATACACGCCGTGCCACAGGGCCTCGGTCGAGAAGACCTTGAGGATCGCGGTCTCGAGCATGTAGTCCTCGGCCCCGCGGTCGATGAGAGCGGCCGTCTGATACGTGGTCGCCTCCATCGCATAGGCCGTCGCGGCGAGATACGCGATCTTCTTCTTGATGAGCTCGAGCTGCGCCAGCGGGCGGCCGAACTGGACCCGGCGCGCGGCGTGCCGGGCGGCGGCGGCCACGCACGCCTTGGCCAGCCCCGTGCAACTGGCGCCGAAGGTCGTCCGGCCGAAATCGAGCACGGTCAGCGCGACCTTCAGCCCCTTGCCGGGCTGGCCGAGGATGTTGGCGGCCGGCACGGGCATGTCGTGGAATGCCAGCTTCGCCGTGGCCGTGCCGCGGATGCCGCACTTGGGCATGCGGGCCTCGACGACCTCGAAGCCCGGCATGTCGGGCGTGACCAGGAACGCCGTCACCTTCGAATCGCCGCCGCGCGGGTCGGGCGTGCGGGCCATCACGGTCAGGACGCCCGCGATCGCGCCGTTGGTGATGTACCGCTTGCTGCCGTTGAGGATGTAGGTCTGGCCGTCCTCCGACGGCCGGGCGGTCGTCTGGACGTTGCTGGCGTCGGACCCGGCCTGTTCCTCGGTGAGCGCGAACGCGGCCAGTTTGTCGGCCCGGACCAGCGGCGGCAGCCACCGTTCCTTCTGCTCGGGCGTGCCGAACAGGACCAGCGCCCGCAGGCCGATCGAGTGATGCGCATTGACGAATACGGCCGTCGATGCGCAGTGCGCGCCGATCACCTCCATGATCCGGCAGTAGCCCATCTGCGAGATCCCGCGCCCGCCCCATTCCACCGGCGCGGCCATGCCCAGCACGCCGAGGTCCGCCAGCCCTCGGATCACCGACGGCGGGATATCGGCCTCGCGGTCGATGGCCGCCGCGTCGATGTGCTGCTCGGCGAACGCCTTCACGGCTGCGACCGACGCCTCGACGCCGGGCCGCTCCGCCTCGCTCAGCTCGGGGTAGGGAAACATCGCGTCGGCGCGGAACTCGCCCCGAAAGAGGGCCCTGGCGAACCCGGCCGCCGCGTTCCCGGGGCCCAGTAGCTCCTCCGCCTGGCGCATCTGCCGGTCCCGCAGGGCCTTGTCGCTCTCCGCTCCCGAGGGCGCCTGCGACATCGACGTGGTCGTGGCCATGGCGTGGCTCCTGTCCTTGCTGACGTGTCGAGCGGCCGGGAACGCCCTCGCGGGCCCTACCTGGAATTGTAGGAGGATCGGTGCGAAAGGGCAGGGGTCGGCCCGACTCGGACTCAGGCGGTTTCGCCGGTGCTCGGCGGTTTCGACTCCGCGGCGGGTGCCGGCCGACGACTCCAGGGGAGCAGCCGGAATCCGGCGTCCTGGCCGACCCAGAACGCGATGACCGTCGCCAGACCCGTCATCAGCAGTGTGACCGGCCCGAGCTCGCCGAGGTGCTGGATCATGTACAGGAACCCGTACCTCGGGTGGTAGGCGAACCACCACTCCGTGAAGAGCGACAGCCCGAGCGAGGCGACGCCGCAGACGACCCCTCGGGGAACCGAGCGGTGTTGCGCCAGCATTCCACAGCCCAGGCCGAGGAACGAGCCCGGGATCGCCAGGCCGTAGAATCCCCGATTGAGCAGCCACTCGAACGCATAGAACCCCGCCACGCCGCCGATCGCGGCGCCCACGAGGCCGAGGAAGTGGCTCAACAGAATCCGCGACATCCGACGTCCCCCATCATCGTGCCGACCGGTCGATCCGAGGACCCCCCGATCATACCGACCCACCGCGTCGATCGCCACCGCCCGTCCGATTCCTCGCGGAGGGAGCGGCACGCGCCACCCCGAGCCCTCAATCGCCCGACATGTCGATGACGCGCCCGACGTCTCCGAGCGACTCGACCACGTCGCGCGCCAGGTTGAACCACCGCGGGCCGGCGTCAAGGATCACGCTGTCGGCCGTCGCCACGATGTCGACCGAATCGGCGAGCACCCGATCGGGATTGTTCACCAGCTCGACCGACCACGAGAGCCCCTGCTCCGCGGCGAGGTCGCGCACCAGGCCCGCGATCCGCCCGCTGTTCGACACCGGCCGATCGAACAGCCAGCGCACCTCGGCGACGCCCAGCTCGGCCAGCCGCTCGCCGATCGCCCGCAGCGCCGGCGTCGTCTCGAAGACCCGGCGATACGTCCCGTGCACGCCGGCCAGGTCGCGGTACGTGCCGTCGCGACAGCGAAGGACGACCCCGCCGCCCAGGTGCGATTCGACCGTCGTCAGCACGTTGAACCCGTCGACCCAGAGGATCCCGCCGGCCAGCTCGGCACGTTCGGCCCGGCCCGCGGCGCGGCGGTCGCGGTCGTCGTCGGCGCAGGCCGATCGACGCACGGCCATCCGCTGCCGCTCGGTGAGCCCCCAGCGATCGCCCACCAGCTTCAGCGATGAGGTCGGCGCGTAGCCGCGAGTCAGCAGCCACGACAGGTCCCGAACGGCCGAGCTCAGCGCCGGGCGGCTCGATTCTCCGAACGCCTCGGCGTCCCGCGGGTCCGCTCCTCGATGGCTACGCCGGTCTGGCAAGCGCATGGTCCCCCGGATGCATGCGTTCCGGCGTTTGCGAAGCACATGCTCTTCGGCCTTTTGCAAAGCCTGGATCTATGGCATCCTACCCCGCCGGTTCGGATTCCCCGCGCCCAGCGGGGCGGCGCGGAATCCGCCACGCCCAAGAAGCGAGGAGAGGAGCAGGGATGCGACCGATCCTGTTCATGGTGCCCGAACTGGGGCTGCGCGTCCACGCCTACGGCGTGTTCATCTTCGTCGCGTGCTTCGCGGCGCTGGCGATGGCCGTCTGGCGGGCTCGCCGCGAGAAGGTCGACCCGAACGCCGTCTACGAGCTGGCCGCCTGGCTGTTCCTGGGCGGTGTGGTCGGCGCCCGTGTGTTCTTCTTCATCCAGCATCCCGAGGCGTTCCACCGGCCCACCGACTTGCTGCGGACCTGGGAAGGCGGCAACGTCTTCTACGGATGCATCCTCGGCGGCCTGACGGGCTCGATCCTCTACTGGTATCGCCGCCCGTTCCCGTTCCTGCGGATGTGCGACGTGGCCGCGCCGGCCGTCGCGATCGGCGCGGCGCTCGGGCGGATCGGCTGCTTCCTCAACGGCTGCTGCCACGGTGCGACGTGCAGCCTTCCCTGGGCGGTCCGATTCCCGCAGGGAAGCCACGCGTGGGTCCGGCAGCTCAACGCCGGCCTGATCGCCCCTGATGCCCCGTTCTCGCTGCCGGTCCACCCGGCGCAGCTTTATTCGTTCGCCGCGGGCTTGACCGTGCTGGCCATCCTGCTGGCCTATTCCCGGATCGGGCGGCGGCCGGGTCAGTTGATGGCGGTCCTGATGATCGCCTATCCGCTGACCCGCTGGCCGATCGAGGCGATCCGAGGCGACGAGCCCACGATCTTCCTCGGCATGACCTGGGCGCAACATATCAGCATTGGACTGATGGCGGCCGGCTTCGGCCTGTGGATGGCGCTCCGGCCCGATCGCCACGGCAAGGCCGGATCAGGCCCGACACGCGCAATCGCTCCGCCCCATCATTTGCGCGGACCGGCGGCGGCCGACGGCCCCGAGGTCGCGTCGGCGCCCGAGCCGGCGGGCGCGGCCGGCTGAGCAGTCGCGCCGGCCTCGCCGGCCTCCGCGGCGTTCTGCCCGCCCCGCCGATTGGCCTGCACGGGCGGTGGCGGCGGGGCGTAGGGGTAGAATGGCGTCCGGTCGAACAGGTTGCGCGGTTTGAGGTCGATGCCGCTCCACATGACGATCGCCGAGCCCTCCCACGCGTCGTCGCCCGGCCAGATCTGCGTCCGGGCCCCGGGCATGCCGTCCTCGTGCCGCGGCTCGTGGTGCACGGCCGAGTTGGCCCAGAGCACGATGTCGGTCTCCTCGACCCCCTCCTTGTCCCGAACGGCCTCGGGCAGGTTGATGAAGAGATATTCCATCGGCCGGTCCGAATGCGAGCGGCTGACCCAGAGGTCATGGTGGGTAAAGGGCTCGTTGTGCCGCGGCGTGCCGTAGCGCAGGGGCATCAGGTCGTAGGCGATCAGCGCGCCCCTCGCGTTCTTTTTTTGCGACTCGACCCGGATCATGGTGAACGCCTTCGGGTCCCAGTCGACGCCGCCTTCCATTCCCTCGTTGAACGGCTCCTTGATGTCCTCGGCGCTCAGGCTGCGCGGGTCCTCAACGTGCTTCATCAGCATCGCCGAGTTCTTGCTGCCGTCGACCAGGTCCATGTCGATCCGCCAGTGCGCGCTGTGCACGTGCGCCTCATAACGCTGGCCCGGCAGGTTCTGCCCGGTCGCCCCGACCCGCAGCGCGATCGTGCCGTCGTCCTGGAAGCCATACGACATGATGTAGACGTAATTTCCCGCCTGAAGCGCGCCCCACAGCACCAGCTCGCGACCGCGGCGGACGCCGTGGGCGTAGTCCTTCCAGATGACGCCCCGGTCGCGCACTTCCTTGATGACGGTGGGGTAATCGTCCCCCTGGAACGGCGGCAGGATCGTGCCGAACGGGCCGGCGTCCTCGGCCTTGACCTCGGCGAGCGGGAACGAGAACCCGGTGAGGTCGAAGTAGCGGACGTCGCTGTGCTGGTGATACGGGACAAAAAGCTCGGAAACCCGCGCGTCGTTGAGGACCTTGATCCAGTCCTCCGACAGGTCCCGCTTGAACCACGCACCCGTGATATAAAGCCCCCGGTGCAACCCGCGGGCGACGTGGACCTTCCAGGCCGTCCCCTTGCGCGGCTCGGACCCGCCCGACTCGCTCACCAGGAACTCGGTGACGACCTCCTGCGACGGCGGATCGGCCAGCGTCTGCCGCCGGTAATAGCGCTGGGCCATCGCCGGCGAGCTGGAGAGGAGCCAGGCCCCCAGGAGCGCGAGTCCGAAGATCCGACGAGGCAGACGGGAGCCGGGCATGCGGAGTGTCTCCGGTTCGGGTCAATCGTTGCGATTTCCGCCGCCGTTGCCGGCGGCGCCCGGGGCGCCGTTACCCGCCCGCGGCGGGGCGGGTGCGTTGGGATCGGCCTCGGGGGCCGGCAGCGTCACGCGTCGGGTGGTCAGGTCGACCTGCGGGCGGGGGTAGCTGAGGTCGCGCTTGCCGACGCGATAATTCAGGTGGACGACGCGATGCCGCCGCGCGTCTCCCTCGACGACGAACTGGCTGAACTGGCCGTAGACCGAGAGCTGGTCCTTGAACCGCTCGTACAGCCGCTTCACCTCGTCGCTCCGCTCCTTCGCCATCGCGACGGCCTCGTCGAACTCGCCGTCGGAGAGCGGCGTCGGCACGTGCTGCCCCGTCTGGACCTCGACCACGCGGCCCGTCTTGAGGTCGACGGTCGAGAACATCGTGGTGTCGTCGAAATAGCGGTAGGACGTGACGACCGCGCGGGGATTCGCCGCGGCCGCGGCCTCGTTGCCAGCCGGTTCGCCGGACTTCGGCTTGCCGGCACCGGCACCCTTGGGCCGGTTCTCGCCCTTGTCGCTCAGCAGCTCGACATTGACGATGTACTCGCGGCGGTCGGCCTGCGGCTCGTCGGCGCCCTCGGTCTGCTGGCGGATCTGCTTCATCGCGCCCTTGGCGAGCTCGACGGCCTGCTTCGACTGCTGGGCGGTCAGCCCGGGCCGCGGGCGCTGCGAGGGATCCTGCGGCGCGGGCCGGGCGACGGCCAGCGTGCTCACGGTCAGCCCCAGGCCGCCGAGCAGGGCGAGCGTTCGCGAACGGACACTCATATCCGCCTCCTGGATGATCGGCCACGGCGCGACGACTGGGCGGGCGGCCATCGATGCTGGTCTCCGCCCACTCCTAATTGATCCATCTTGCCGAACCAAACGTCTGCCGGCAAGCTCCAAGGCAGGGCGAGCAAACCCTCGAACGCCGCGGACCCCGCGGTTATCATGTCAGCCGACCGGAAAAGCCCCGTTTCCCCCGGGGCCGCGCGTCCCGCGCCCAACGCCTCCCGCAATCGCGGGACGATGGGCACGTATCGCCCTCCACCAGAACAGAAGGAACGACAGCCATGCACGACGACCTGACGAGCCCGGCCCCGCGGTCGAACTGGTCCCGGCGCGAGTTTGTGGTCACCTCGCTCGCCGCCGGATTCGCGATGGCCACGCAGCCCGTGTCCGCCCAGACGATCACGACCGACACCAGGGGGCTCGAGGCCGGAGAGGTCAAGATCCCCGTCGAGGGCGGCGAGGTCCCCGCGTACCGCGCCATGCCGGCGGGCGGCACCAATTTGCCCACGATCCTCGTCGTCCAGGAGATCTTCGGCGTCCACGAGCACATCAAGGACATCTGCCGCCGGCTCGCCAAGCTCGGGTACTTCGCGGTGGCGACCGAGATGTACGCCCGGCAGGGCGATGTCTCGAAGCTGACCGATTTCCCCGAGATCCTCAAGATCGTCCGCAAGGTGCCCGACAGCCAGGTGATGTCCGACCTGGATTCGACCGTCGCCTGGGCCAGGTCGACCGGCAAGGCCGACGTGTCGAAGCTGGGGATCACCGGCTTCTGCTGGGGCGGGCGGATCGTCTGGCTGTACGGCGCGCACAACCCCAACCTCAAGGCGGGCGTCGCCTGGTACGGCCGGCTCAAGGACAATCCGACCGAACTTCAGCCGAAGTACCCCGTCGACGTGGCCGCGTCGATCAACGCCCCGATCCTGGGCCTCTACGGCGGCGCCGATCAGGGCATCCCGCAGTCGACCGTCGAGGCGATGCGCGAGGCGCTCAAGGCCGCCGGGAAGACCGCCGAGATCGTCGTGTATCCCGACACGCCCCACGCGTTCCTCGCCGATTACCGGCAGAGCTACCGCAAGGAAGCGGCCGAGGACGGCTGGAAGCGCATGCTCGCCTGGTTCAAGAAATACGGCGTCGCCTGACGCCGAAGTGCGAGCCCACCGAATGGACACCTTGCAGGTCCTGGCACTCGCCGACTCCCGCTACAGGTCCGGCGACCTCGTCGGGGCCGAGCGGGGCTGCCGCGAGGCCCTGCGGCTCGACCCGGGCCTCGCGCCGGCCTGGCTCCTCCTAGGCGCCGTCTGCCACCGGGCGGGACGGCACGAGGAGGCCCTGTCCGCGCTCCGCGAGTCGATCCGCCTCGATCCCGTCGGGGCCTCCGCCTGGAACGTGCTGGGGACGGCCCTCGCCGTCCTCGGCCGGGGCTCGGAGGCCGAGCCGTGTTTCCGCCGCGCCCTTCAGCTCAGGCCCGATCACCTCGAGGCCGCGCGCAACCTCGAGCGCTGCCGGATCGAGCAGGGATTCGCCCAGGTCGGCGGAGTGGTCGAGTTCCAGGTCTCGTTCGACGTTGCGGTTCATCGGGCTCGCGAGGCCGTCGAGCGTGGGTCCTTGCTCCAGGCCGAGGCGTGGTTCCACCAGGCCCTGGCCGCCCGTCCCGATTCGGCCGACGTCCTGAATGACCTGGGCCGGGTGCTCATGCTCCAGGACCGCACCGCCGAGGCCGCCGCCCATTTACTCCGCGCGACGGCCATCGATCCGACCCACTCGCGCGCCCTCGCCAACCTGGCCGCGGCCCTCTTCAGCCTCAACCGGCTCGAGGAGGCCGAGCGTGCCGCGCGCCGGGCCGTCGAGACCGATCCCCAGAACTCGGCCGCGCTCAACAACCTCGGGCTGATCCTGCTCGAGCTCGGCCGGCCGACCGCCGCGGAGCGGGCATTCCGCGACGGTCTGGACCGCTCGCCCGACCACCCCGAGCTCCTGGGCAACCTCGCCCAGGCGCTGGTGGCCCAGGGCCGTTCGCTCGAGGCCCAGCCGCTGTTCCAGCGAGCCATCGAGCTCCGCCCGGACGCTGCAGCGATCCACTCCAACTGGCTCCTGAGCCGCCAGGCGCTCGCCGACGCCGAGCCCGCCTCGCTCGCCCGCGATCACGCGCGCTGGGACGAGCAGCACGCCGCTCCGCTCCGCCCCACCTGGCGGCCGTTCACCGCCGGCAGCGTCACCGGCCGGCCGCTACGGCTCGGGTTCCTCTCGGCCGAGTTCAAGCGCCACCCGG
>DAIDHB010000250.1 GCA_027452145.1 Planctomycetales bacterium | reverse complement strand
CTCCCAGGCCTTCGCCCCGAGGAGGCCGACCTCTCCCTCGACAAGCGCCAGATCGTCGTCAGCGCCAGACCCGAAGGCCAGAAGCGCCTGCGACTCTTCCTCGTCGACGTCGCGACGGACCAGGTCCACCCGCTCCCGACGCCGTTCGCGGGCGACCTGTGCTGGCCGCGCTTCGCGGACGGTGGCAAGAGCGTCCTCTTCACCGCGACCGCGAAGGACGCGCCCGACGACGCGCGCAACCGGAGCCAGATCGAGAAGCTCCACCTCTCGGACGGGAAGGTCGAGCTGGTCCCGACGGATCCGAACCACTGCGAGTTCGAACCAGTGGCGCTAGCGGGCGGGAAGATCGCCCACCTGGGCACGAGCTGCTACCTGAACTTTTCGGTCCAGGAGACCGACCGACAGCACCGCAGCAGGACCGTCGGCAACGCTGGAGATCCGCGAGGCGAGTTGGCCTCCTCGCCCAACGGCCAGAAGCTCGTCTTCACCCGCCGCGCCCGCGACGGCCTCGAGTTCTGGCTCCTCCAGGGGACCAAGCCGCCGCGCCACCTCGCATCGGTCGTCATCAGCCGGAACCACGTTCAGCCGCGCTTCATGTGCCCGCAGAACGTGCTCTTCCTGAACGGCCCTGCGGTCTCGACCCTCGACACCGTGTCCGGAAAGGTCAGCGAAGTCATCGACCTCCGCCAGGCGCTGGCCGCAACGAGAGCGGCCGAGGGCCGAGGTGGGCGGGGAGCCGAAGGAAGGAGAGGCCAATGATGAATAGACACCACGCCGGCTCGCAACGCTGGGCCTTCACCGCGACGGCCGTTCAGAACTTCTGCCCGACTGGAACCAATCCGGGACCTGGGCCGGGCTGTCCGGGCGGTTGCTGTGGCTCGTCGGGCGGATCCTCGGGCGGTTCATCAGGGGGGTCGTCAGGCGGTTCATCGGGTGGATCGTCCGGAGGAGCGCCGTCCCCAGGTGGACCGATGGGTGGGACGCTGGGCGACCCAATCACCATGACGGACGGTAACACGATCCTCCCGCGGGTCGATGCCGACGTCAAAGGGAGCATCGCCAGTCTGCAACTCGTCCGATACTACACGTCGAATACGAACGTTTGGGACAGCAACAAGGACTCGCCTCTTTCTTTTCTGCCATCGCCGTTTGGTGCTGCCCCGACCGACGCGACGTCGATGCTCTGGTGGCACAACCTCTACAGCTTCGTTGACGACTACTACGGCGGCGGCGGAAACGAAATCAACGTTTGGGACACAACAGGCCACTGGGCCGGGTTTGGAGCTGGATGGACCTGTGCCGCGGCACCGTGTTGGATCAATCCAGACAGTGCGAACCAGGACGAACCCTCCCTTCTCCGCGCAGACGGCGTGAACAGCGGGGTGCCGAACCAGTACTCCCTGTTCCAGAGGGGCCAGAGGTACGTCTACGCCGACGCCTTCGATGGAGGCGCCGGCACCGTTGCCTACTTCTTGTCGCGGATCGTCGACCAATCCGGCGCGACAGTGGCGACGTTGGCCTACCGCACCCCGGTCGAGCCCGACGGCGGAGTGCTCTCCGGCTGCAACGACCAGATCGGCGTGCCGTTCGTCGGCACGGTCACCAACGAGGATGGAGCCCAGCTCGACTTCCGCTACCTCAGCCTGCCGAACCCGTCAGGGTCCGGAAATCCCGAGTGCGCACTCTCGGAGGTCTTGCTCGAGAACGCGTCCGGCGGGGCGCCGATCGTCCAGGCAAGCTACGCGTTCGTCAACGGCGACTTCGGCTTGATCCAGTCGGCAACCACTCCGACGTTGACCGAGGACTATGATTATACAAACGGCTTCAATGTCGACGTTGCCGGGACGACGATCCTGACGCACGTGTACGGCGGGAGCAACGGCAGCAACAGTGACTCAGTCACGTCCTCGTCTTCTGCGACCGAGCAGATGTTGGTGGACTACTGCCCGAACGGCCTCTGCAATGGCGCGGACGCGGGCCCCTTCTGCTCGGGAGACACGGCGAACTATGTCAGCGCCCACGGAGCGATCATCCCGACTCTGTCCGCCGGGGATGGGACCTCGTCGGACGCCGGCTTCGAGAGGATCTTCGACCTGGCGAACTCGGAGGACAGCCAAGACCAGGGCCGCATCACGTCCTACACCGACTCCTGCGCCGGGAACGACTGCTCGCCCGGGACTGTGAACTACGGCTGGGCCTGTCGGGACGAGGACGGCGGGAATGGCGCGCCCGTTCCCTCCGGCTTCTTCGAATTCATCCAGGACAAGCGCGGGAACTACACGCTCTATCCGGCCGGTCTCGCGCCCGACGCCGGAACTGGGTACCAACTGCCCTCCATGCCAGGCGGCATCCAGCGCGGCGTTACAAGCGCGGGCGCCGGGCCTGTCAACAGCGACGGCACGCTGAACATGCCTACCTACCCGACCTGTGAGGGGCTCGAGTGCGAGTGGTACACGTACGGCTACGGGCCGAACTTGGAGCAGGAGCGGACGTCGGTCCAGCGGGCCAGCGTCGCGATGGCGGGTGCCGACGCGGGGACCGTCATCGCCTGGTCCCCAGGTGCGGGCACAGGGTCGCGAATCTCGAGCAAGATCGACTACGGCTACACCCTCGACACAAGCGGCTCGATCGTAGAACAGTACCGGGGGACCTTCTACTTCACCGCGCAGGACGGAGGGCAACCCGATCCGCAGGCGCGGACTCTCGAGACCCACGGCCCCTGCTGGGTCACGGGCACGACGGACACCGACTGCCCCGCGACCGCGCCCTATCCGATCACCCAGATGACGTACTACCCGGCGGACGCTGGCACGGCGAGCGCGAACCGGCTGGAGAGCGTGACGAAGTACACGAACGGGTGGGGCTCGACGCCGCTCACGACGCGGTACTCCGGCTACGACGACTACGGTCACGCCCTAGCGGTCACGGATCCAAACGGCGTGATCACCGACTACACCTACACGGGAGACCTCGTCACGTCGAAGACCGTGGATCCGAGCGGCTTGGACGCAAAGACGAGCTACGGCTACGACTACCGAAGCGGTAAGTTGACGTCGATCCAGTACCCGCTCGGCAACTACGAGATCTTCTGCTACCAGACGGGAGCCTCGGGTGCCTGCTCGGGCGGGACGTACACTCCGCTGTTGCAGTGGCGTGCCAAGTTCGACAGCACGCTGACGGCATTCAGCGAGAAGGTCGCGTACACCTACTGGCCGAACGGGACGGTGGCGACCGAGAGCTTCGAAGACGCTTCGGGCAACGTCCGGCGCGTCCGGCAGTACCAGAAGGACGCGGACGGCCGGCCGACCTGGCAAGGCTGGGGCCTCGACGGCGGCGCAGGCTCGCCGCCTGTCTACGCCGCGACCCGCAGCTTCGACCCCTCGAACAACCTGAGCGGCGTCGGGCTGCCGTTCAACGCCCCGCCGGCGTTCTGCCAGGACGCCAACGGCAACCCGGGCAATTCGACCGCCTGCGCGCAGCTCGCGAGCGACCCCGCGAACCGCCTCGTGAGCGTGACGGAGTACCCGACCGGCGCGTCGACCCCGACGGCCACGAAGTTCGCCTACGACACCAACGGCAACGTCTGCGCGGTGACGCCGAATGCGTCCAACCTCTGGTCCGCCAGTTGCTCGAACGTCGGCGACGACACCCCTGAAACGGCCTACTACCAGTACGACGACTTCGGCAACCTGATCGAGGCGAGTCTGCCCGATACGCAGGTGAGCGGCGGCGGCAAGGGAACCTACAGCTACGTCTACGACGCCCTGGGCGATCCCGTTCTGAAGACCGAGCCTGACGGAGCGCAACTCGGCTCGAGCTACGATCAGCTCGGCCGGCTGACCGAGGTGCAGGCGTACCAGGGGACCGCGGTTGCGTTCATCCTGACATACGACGGCGTCGCCTCCGCGCCCACCGGTTGCACGACGACGTACGCAGTGGGCCGGCTCGCCTCCCGCGAAGATTCCTTCGGGACGACCTACTACAGCTACAACGCGGAGGGTCGGGTGGTCTCGGAGCAGGGCGTGCGGCCGACTATGGCGGCGTGCTCGCCGGCCGGGAGCCCGCCGACCGTCGGGACGACGTTCAGCGGGATGAACCCCGACCCCGCGCCGACGACGAGCTACGCATACAACTTGAACGGCGACCTCACCGCGATCATCTACCCGCACGGCCGGGAGGTCGACTACACCTACGGCAGCGGCGCGCTCGCCGACCGCGTGAGCAGCGTTTCGATCCAGACCTGGACCGGCGCCGCGTGGAGCACGAACAGCCTGACGCCGC
>DAIDHB010000249.1 GCA_027452145.1 Planctomycetales bacterium | reverse complement strand
GCGCGGCGGTCCGAGCCCGGGGGGCTGACGCCCCCCGGCTACGTCCGGTCGCCCCCTGACGGGGGCTCGCAACTTCGGTGAGTGGCGCGTCGGTCCGAGCCCGGGGGGCTGACGCCCCCCGGCTACGTCCGGTCGCCCCCTGACGGGGGCTCGGAGCTCGGCCGGCACAAACTCCTGGCCGGCCCGGCCCCTCCGTGAGCCACCGATCTGCAATGCGCTCTAGCGAGCGGGCGGCAGGCTCAGCCCGAGCGCCGCGGCCGACCAGGCGGACGCGGCGGCGGCGATGAACTGGTCCTTCGCGTATGGGAAGCCACTCTCGAAATAGGGCTGGAACGCGCGGCTGCGCGAGGCCACGAACCAGGTGCCGTCGGGCTTCTGGGTGCGCAGCAGGAAGGCCACCCCGCGGCGATAGGCGGGGTCATCCGTCTTCATTCCACCGGCCTGGTGGAGCGCCACCAATGCCGAGCCGGTGGCATAGGCGTCGCTGGCGAGCTTGTCGGTCTGCGACCAGCCGCCGTCGGCGCGCTGGGATTTCCGGAGGTCGGTGACCGCGGCATTGATCTCGTCGGGCGAGGCGGCGGCGTACTTCAGTCCCCACAGGCGGAAGACGCGATCCTCGGTGTCGGCGGGGCTGGCCCTTGCCAGCCAGGCGCGGGCGACGCGGGTTCGCTCTTTCACCGCGTCGGATCGGTTCTTCGGGCCATAGTAGTCGAGGGCGCGGAGGGCCACCGCGGTCGTCGTGACGTGGCTGTTCTCCATTGGCGGCCGGCGCGACGAGGTGGTCCAGTGGTCGCGGTCGCGATCCGCCTTCAGCAGGTACTCGACCACCGCGAGGGTGGTCTCGTCGGCCGGGTGCTTGCCGGCCTCGAGGGTCCAGAGCGCATAGGCCGCGCGGGTCACGCCCCCGGGCTGGCCCTCGCCCTTGCGATAGGACTTGCCCGCGGCCGCGAGATCGTCGAGCGTCAGCGCGACGGCGCCCGCGACGGCGTCCTCGTCGATGGCCAGGCCGCGCGATTGGGCGATCTCGAGCGCCACCAGCGAGATGCCCTGGTGGTGGCAGGAGAAGCAGTCGCGCTTCTCGGCGTAGGTGACGAGGCTTTTCTGCAAGGGCGCGACCGCCCGCTCGACGGCGGTGCGCACCTGAGCGGTGTCTGGCGCGGGTTCTTCGGGGCCGGCCAGAGCGAGTGCGGCCGGGACAGCCAGCGACAACAGGGCCGCGGCCAGGATCAGCCGGGAGGGGTTGTCGTGGGTTGGGCCGTGATTGGGGTGAGGCGGACGGTTGTGGACACTCATGTTCCTGAGTCTTCCCCTGCGACGGAACCGGGCGATCGCCGTGGATCGGCTTTTCGCATCGGACACCGTCCAGCCCCGGATTGCAAGAGGAGATCCGTGATTCAGAACCAACCACGCGTCTTGAGCGTGACCATACGCCGCCTCCCGTTGACGATCAGGAGCAGTTCATTCGTCACCAGGGCGCGGAGCCCGAGTATCGGCAGACGTGCCGGGCTGGGCGGACCTTCGGGGTAGACGGCAATGCCCTCCGGCAGGGCCAGTCGCATGGGCGGACGACCGGACAGCGTGAGATGGCCCGGTTGGTTGGGGAACAACCACAACCCCGCGTTAATCAGGGGGACTTGCCGGCCTTGCACCCGGATCTGGTGGCGCGATCCCGCGGGCGTCAGGTGGGCCCAGGAACGAAGGTGCGTCTCGGAGATCGCCAAGTTGTGATTGTGTCCCGTGTCGAGGATCGCCGGAATCGAGGCCATCCCGGGTCGGGATCCATCAGTTCTCGCGCGGCCAGGCTGACCGTCACGATGATCTGATACGGCTTGACCGTGGCGAGCCGGTCCGGAGTCCATACCTCGGAACGCCCCTCGAAGAACGGCAGGCGGTCGAGGATTTTCATGAATCGCGCCAGGCGGACGGGTAATCGACCTCTTCGGGCTCGGGCGACTGGGACCGAATCACGAAGATATCGTATTCATCCGGCCGCAGGCCGCGTCGGAGACACTCGCGGATGACCTCGGGCTCCGAACGCGCGATCTTCACCCGCTCCTCGCCGTGATACGCGACGAATTGGCCGCGAAGCTTGCGGTCCTCGAGCATCCGCGGAAGGTCGCGGAAGAATGCGTCCCTGGATCGACGGATGCCCTCGGGAACAGAGAGGTCGAGAATCGGCCCTGGTTCGAACGCTTCACGGACCCGATCATAGACATCGACGCGGATGAGGACATACGACTCATGCAATTCGGGGTCCTCGAGGCGCACCGGCTGATCGCCTGCCTCCTCGATGAGACGCCGCTGCTCTGGGGTGAGTCCGGCCCGGGACATGGCAATTCCTCCCGGTCCGAGTATATCAAAATGCGATGCCCGTCGCTTCCGCGAAGTCGATCGAGCGCCCCCCCGGCGGTCCTCGATCGGATCGGTACCCTCCTACCGGGGAACGCTCGGTGATTTCACGACCGAGCGACCGGGTTCCGACGCCGGCCGGCGTGGTGCCTCCGGCTATCTTTGCCGCGACGGCGCCGGATCGCGGGGGACGAGGCACCAGTGGATCGCCTCGATCGTCGACAGGCCGGGCGGGACGGGCTCGAGGCCGGCGCGGGTGGTGGTCAGGCGGTCGTGCAGACGGTGCAAGAGGTCGTCGCGAATGGGCTGGAGCCGGGGGTCGGCGGAGAGATCCGTCGTCTCGTCCGGGTCGTCCACCAGGTCATGGAGCCGCTGGTATGGGCCGGGCAAGGGCTTGACGGTGGCATACCCGTCCTGGCGGAGGCGACGGCCGGTGCCGACGATCAGCTTGTACCTGGCGGTGCGGATCATGGCCTCCTCGTTCTCGGTGTACTCGCTGAAAACGGCGTCGCGGCCGCGGGCGCCGGGCTCGCCGCGCACCAGGCCAGACATGTCCCTGCCGTGCAGGCCCGGCGGGGCAGGGCGGCCCAGGAGACCCAGCGCCGTGGGAAAGACGTCGATCATCTCGACCAGCTCGGCGACGCGGCGGCCCGCGGGCACGGTGCCGGGGCAGCGGACGATCAGCGGGATCCGCACCGACGGCTCGTACATGCAGTGTTTCTCGAACCGCCCGTGCTGGCCGAGCATGTAGCCGTTGTCGCCCACGTAGACGACCAGCGTGTTGTCGGAGAGCCCCGCGGCGTCGAGGCCGCGGATCAACCGGCCGACCTGAGCGTCCACATATGAGAGCGAGGTGTAATAAGCCGCCCGGATGCCGCGGACCTGGTCGGGCGTCAGCGAGGCGAAGATCGCGGGCTGCTCCTGCCGGTCCTGGTCGGAGACCGCCGGGACGTCGAACGCCTCGGGTCGGAACCTCGGCTCCCAGCCATCGGGGAAGCGGAACGGGCTGTGCGGCTCGTAGAAGCTGACCACCAGCGCGAACGGGCGGCTGCCGCGGCCGTACTGATCGAGGTACTCGAGCGCGCGATCCACATAGTAGGTCGACTGCATCGACTCGACCGGCAGGCCGTCGGATCGGCACTCGGAGTTGAGCCAGACGGCGGCGGGATCCCTGAACGGCCGCCAGCGCCGGCGGCGGTCGCCCCCGGCCGGCGGATGTTCGCGCAGAGAGCTCTCCCAGTCCGCCGTGTCGAGCCGCAGCGCGAAACCGTGCGCGGACGGGCCGTTGAAATGCATCTTGCCCAGCGCGGCGGTGCGATAATCCTGGCCGCGGAACCACTCGCCCAGGGTCAGCACATCGTCGGAGAGCCGCGTCTGGAGCAGCGTCACGCCGACGGCGTGCGGCAGCTTTCCCGTGATCAGGGTCTGCCGGCTGGGCGTGCACAGCGGCGAGTTGCAGAACGCGCGCTCGAACAGCACGCCCTGCCGCGCCAGCGCATCGAGGTTGGGCGTGGCACGCCGCGGGTCGCCCTCGATGCCCATCGTCCCCCCGCCGTGGTCGTCGGCAACGATCAGCAGCAGGTTGGCGGGCGCCTTCGTCTTACCCCTGGCGTCTCGGTCCCCGTCCGGCCCGGCCCCTGCCGTCGCCGGCCCGATCAGGCCGCCTAACAACGACGCCAACAGCCACGCCAGCTTGAGGCCCGAGCGGCCGGACGCCGGACGTCTCCGACCGGCCGCAGGAGATTGGGGCGACGAGGGCAGAAGGGAAGTCCCGGCAAGCGATCTGTGCGAAAGAAACGACATCGTCTCGCGACTCCTGGGCTCGGGGGGGCGGTGCGTCCGCGCGCAGCGCCCCACTACCAGAACGGATCGACCGGGCCCGGATTCGCGGGATACCTCACCGACAGGCCGGATTTTTTCCGGGAGGGGAAGTCGGGTCGCGCCAAGGCGCCCCGCTCGCCCCTCCGGAGCAGGACTCGGAGTCCGTCGCCCATTGGCGATGATGGTGCCGGGTGGGTATTGCCCACCGATCGAGGCCTCGAACTGGTGGGCAAGGCCCACCCGACAGGACGATCAGGGGCGACACCCGGGACATCGCATCACGGCCGGGCTCGCGCGCGCAGGGCCTGGCCGGTGTGGCTTTCGGGGACGGCCGCGATTGCGACGGGCGGGCCGATCGCGACGACCCGGCCGCCGGCTTCGCCCGCCTCGGGTCCGAGGTCGACGACCCAGTCGGCCGAGGCGATGACGTCGGTGTTGTGCTCGATGACGACGACGGCATGGCCCAGGTCGACCAGCCGGTGGAGGATCCCAAGCAGCCGGTCGACGTCGGCGAAGTGCAGGCCGGTCGTCGGCTCGTCGAGGATGTACAGCGCGCGGCCGATCGCGCCGGGAACTGTCGGGCGTCCGAGCTCGGCGGCGAGCTTGACGCGCTGGGCCTCGCCGCCGGAAAGCGTCGTGCTCGACTGGCCGAGGGTCAGATATCCCAGGCCCACGTCCCGCAGCGCCTCGAGGCCCGCCAGGACGCGTGGCACGGCGTCGAAGAGCGCGATCGCCTCGTCGACCCGGAGCTCCAGCACGTCGCCGATCGACTTCCCCTTGAATCGCGGCTCGAGCGTCTGCCGGTTGTAGCGCTTGCCGCCGCACGCCTCGCAGGTGACGTGGAGGTCGGGCAGGTAGTTCATCGGGATCCGGCGCTGGCCCAGCCCGAGGCAGGTCTCGCACCGCCCGCCCCTGGCGTTGAAGCTGAAGCGGCCGGGACCGTAGCCGCGGATCCTCGCCTCGCGGGTCGCGGCGTAGACGCGCCGGACCTCGTCGAACAGCCCGGTGGCGGTGGCGGGGGTCGACCGCGGCGTGCGGCCGATCGGGGCCTGGTCGACCTCGATCAATCGGGCGACGGCCGGAAGGGTGACGACGCCGAACTCCCCCTCGGCCGGGCCGGGCGAGCGGTGGAGCGCCCGTCGCACCGATCGGGCCAGGACGTCATTCACCAGCGAGCTCTTGCCCGAGCCGCTCACGCCGGTGATGCAGGTCAGCGTGCCCAGGGGGATCCGGGCGTCGACGTGACGAAGGTTATGCACGGCCGCGCCGCGGATTTCGATCCAGCCGGGGCTGGCCGCCAGCCGGCCGCGAGCGTCGGGCAGGGGCAGGGGCGAGGGCTCTCGGGCGAGGTATCGCGCGGTGATCGAGCCCGAGTCGTCGACATCGGCGAGCTGATCCGGCGGCGCCGCGGCGACGACCGCGCCGCCGTCGGGGCCGGCGCCCGGCCCGAGGTCGACGACCCAGTCGGCCGCGAGGATCACGGCCTCGTCGTGCTCGACCACCAGGACGCTGTTGCCCAGCTCCTTGAGCCGCCGAAGGCTGTCGATCAGTCGGGCGGTGTCGCGCGGATGCAGGCCGGCGGTGGGCTCGTCGAGGATATAGGCCACGCCGACCAGCCCCGAGCCGAGCTGCGCGGCCAGCCGGGCACGCTGGAGCTCGCCGCCGGAGAGGGTGTTGGCGCCCCGGTCGAGCGCCAGGTACTCGAGCCCGACATCCACCAGGTAGCGCAGCCGGCCGGCGATCTCGGCGAGCAATGGCGCGGTCACAGCCTCGGGGACGAGGCTGGCTTCGGCGGCCGGGGGGGCCTCAACGATCGGCAGGAGATCGCCGGCGGGCATCGCGGTAAGCTCGTGGATCGATCGGCCGGCGAATCGGACGGCGCGGGCCTCGGGGCGGAGGCGCGAGCCGTCGCACGACGGGCAGACGACCGGCTCGCGATACGCGTCGAGGGCGCGGCGAACGGCCTCGCCGCGTGCTTCGGCGTGGGCCGTCTCCAGCAGGGCGGCGAGGCCCGGGAACGTTCCCGAAGGCTCGCCGCGCCAGAAGGCCGCCTGGACCTCCGCCGGCCAGGCTTCGACCGGAGCATCGACGGCGATGCCGTGGCGGGCGAGGAACTCGCGGACGGGCGCCTCGCGCGCCGACTGGTCGGCCTGTCCCTCGTTCAGGAGCGTCCAGGGGATGACGGCGCCGGCGGCCCACGACCGCGAGCGGTCGGGCATCGAGAGCTCGGCCTGGAACGCGTGGCGCGAGCCGAGGCCGTCGCATGACGTGCAGGCGCCGTGCGGGCTGTTGAAGCTGAACGTCCGCGGCTCAATCTCGGGCAGCCCCGTCCCGCAGGCCGGGCAGGCCAGGTGAATGCTCATCGACCGCTCGTCCCAGGCCGACGATGCGAGCGAGGGCGAGGGCGATGGGGATGTCGATGTCGATGTCGCCGCCGGTCTTTCGATGAGGGCCAGGACGCGGCCGTCGGCCAGCTTGAGCGCCAGGTCGAGGCTCTCGGCAAGCCGGGGGCGAATCCCGTCGCGGATGACGAGGCGGTCGATGACGGCCTCGATGGAATGCGCCCGGTTCTTCGCGAGTTTCGGGGGCGTGTCGGTGACCTCGATCAGCTCGCCGTCGACCCGCGCGCGGATCAGTCCGGCGCTTTTGATCGCCTGGAACACGTCGAGGTGCTGTCCCTTGCGGCCGATCACCAGCGGGGCCAGGATCTGGACCTTTCTGCCGGCGGGCAGGGCCATGAGGTGGTCGGCCATCTGCTCGGGGGTCTGGCGGCGGATGGGGGCGTCGCAGGCCGGGCAGTGCGGGACGCCCGCGCGGGCGAAGAGCAGCCGGAGGAAGTCGTAGATCTCGGTGAGCGTGCCGAGCGTGCTGCGGGGGCCGGGCGAGCCGGCCTTCTGGTCGATGGCCACGGTCGGCGGCAGGCCCTCGATGGCGTCGAGGTCGGGCCGCTCGAGCTGATCGAGGAACTGCCGCGCGTAGGCGGAGAGGCATTCGAGGTAACGCCTCTGGCCCTCGGCATGGATCGTGTCAAAAGCCAGCGAGCTCTTGCCCGAGCCGCTCACGCCGGTGAGGACGACCAGCCGGTCGCGAGGCAGGTCGAGGTCGAGATTACGGAGGTTGTGCACCCGCGCGCCGCGGACCTGGATCGCCGCGGGCGAGGACACGGCGATCGGCGGGGGCTCGGGGCCTTTGCGGACGCGACGGGCGCGGGGCTTGTTCACGGGGGCTCCCGATCGCGTGGCGATCATTTGACCGGTCGGTTGACTCGCAACAGGAAACGCCCGGTCGGATTCGCCGTCGTGATCACGGCATCGATCCGGGATGCGAGCGCCTGGGCATCGGGATCATAAGTACAGACCACAATCCCTTTGTGGGGAAGTCCGGCATTGTGGCGGCGAATGAAATCTCGTCGATTCTGGGTAAGCAAGCTGCGATCGAATGCCGTCGCTTCGGCGAGAACCGTGTCGTCATCGATACGTTGCCCAGCCCTACCGGCCTCCTGAGCGGTCAGCACGTCGTGACCTAACAGGCGCAGGGCCGCGACCACCGGCTTCCGAAAGTTCTCGTCGGCGTAGAATCGAGCCACTCGTCAGGCGTCCTCGTTCTCGCGAATGTCCACCTCGATCTCATCCTGGTGGTCGCGGGCGTACGACCAGGCATTTACGAGATCCTCAGCTTGCAGGCTCGGGTAGTCCAGGAGAAGCTGTGCCTCGCTCGCGCCGGTTCGAATCGCGGCAACGAGTTGCCAGACCGGTATGCGGGTGCCGGCGATCCGGGCCGAGCCGCCGCAGACATTCACGGTCTTCTCGATGCCGGCCCGCGTCCGACCGGAGTTCGACGAGGAGCGGGCAGGTGGATCGAGGGCCTTTACCCCCCTGACCGTAAAGACCCGCTCCAGTTCCTGCACCTCGCTCAGTGGGATACCGACGATCTGCGCGACGGATCTGGGCTCGTGGCCGTGCCCGAGGAGCAGAATTGCCTTCGCTCGCTGGCGACGTGTCGGCCTGGGCTTGCGCGCGAGGATGGAGTGGAGATATCCCTCCTGGTCTGGTGTCAGTTCAATCGGCATGGCGGTTTCTCCCCAACATCAGGATTATCCGGCGCAGGGGGCGGGGACATCAACCGCGGAATCCCGGGCCGTCCTCGATCGAGTTCGAAGTGTATCGCTCGATGGTGCGTGGTGCGTTCGGTCGATGCATTTCCGCCTCGCGTCCGATCGGCTCGTGGCATACAATCCGGGGGTCGCTGGGGTCGTCATTTCGATTCCTCTCCCCTCTCGCATCGGAAGGACGAGTGCCATGGGTCAAATGAGGCGATGTTCGGGCCTGGTGCCATTCGTTTTGCTCGGGTGGGCCGCCGGAGGATTCGGGCAGGAGCCGGCGAATGATGCGCCGGCGCCTCTGCCCGAGGGGGTCCGGCTGGAGAAGGACATCCCGTACGCCGGGACGAAGAATCCGAGGCAGACGCTCGACCTGCTCTTGCCGAAGAACGCGACGGGGGCGGGGAAGCCGCTGCCGGTCGTCGTGTACATCCACGGAGGGGCGTTCCGCTCGGGGAACAAGACGATGGGCTATGGGCCCCTGGGGCCGCTGGTCGGGGCGGGCGAGTACGCCGGGGCCACGATCAACTACCGGCTCAGCGGCGAGGCGACGTGGCCAGCGCAGGTCCACGACGTGAAGGCGGCAATCCGGTGGATCCGCGCGAACGCGGCGAAGTACGGGCTCGACGCGGACCGGATCGCCGTAATGGGCTCATCCGCCGGTGGGCATCTCGCCGCCATGCTGGGGACCAGCGGCGGCGTCGCCGAGCTCGAGGGCCAGCTCGGGCCGCATGCCGGCGCCAGCAGCCGGGTGCGGTGCGTGGTGGACCTGTTCGGCCCCAGCGATCTCCTGACGATGAACGACCCTCACATCCGGATCGACCACAACGCGCCCGACTCGCCCGAGTCACTCCTCATCGGCGGCGCGATCCAGGAGCACAAGGAGGCGGCGCGAGCGGCCTCGCCGATCACCTACGTCGGCCGGGACGACGCGCCGTTCCTCATCATTCACGGAGACGAGGATCCGCTGGTGCCGATCAGCCAGTCGGAGCGGCTGGCGAACGCCCTCAAGGCCGCGGGCGTGCCGTGCGCGTTCTACCGGGTCCTTGGCGGCGAGCATGGACACTTCCGCCGGCCCGAGGTCGCCCGGCGGATCAAGCAGTTCCTGGACAAGCACCTCCGCGACCAGCCGGCCGGCGACCTGACCGGCGGGGATATCCTGCGCGACACCAGCAAGGCCAAGACCCGGCGGCCCTGAACGGGACGGGCAGGACGGGGGCGGACGGCGGCCAGGGCCGCCGGCTCATCGCCTCAAATTGCCGGGCATTGTCCATCGACCCGACAGTCTCTGAGGCTTCCGGGACCGATTCCAGGTCCAGGAACTCGACACCGCGCCCGGGGGCCTCACCAGTTGGCTTCCAGCGCGGTTTCCCAGTGCTGGTAGAGCTCCTCAAGCTTCTGCTTCACCTCGCGGTGCCGGTCCTGGGTGCCAACGGCCTTGACCGGGTCGCGCCAGGTCGCGGGCTGGCCCAGGAGATCCTCGAGCTCGACGACCTCCTGCTCGAGCTGGCCGATCTCGCGCTCGATCTCGGCGGCCTTGCGGTAGGGGAACTTGCGCTTCGGCCGGGATTTGTCCGATGACGATGTCCGGGCCGGTGCCGAAGCCGAAGCCGAAGCCGTCTGAGGCTGGGGCCGCGCCCGCGCCGCCTCGGCGCGTTCCTTCTCCTTCTGCACGAGGTGCTGGAAGGTCTCGTAATCCCCCTCGATGACGCGGGCGCGGCCGTCGGCGACCTGGACCAGCCGGTCCGCGACCTTGTTGAGAAAGTAGCGGTCGTGGCTGACGACCAGGACCGTCCCCTCGAACTCGTTGATCGAGCGTTCAAGGGCCTCGCACGACCAGATATCCAGGTGGTTGGTCGGCTCGTCCATCACGAGCAGGTTGGCACCGGTGGCGCAGAGTCGCGCCAGCGCGGCCTTGGCCTTCTCGCCGCCCGAAAGCTTGCCGACGGTCTGGAAGACGATGTCGCCACCCAGGCCGAACCGGGCCAGGACGCTACGGACGTCGCCTTCGACCCAGTCGGGATCGTCTTCGGGCCAGACGGAGCGCACCACCGTGGTATTCGGGTCGAGCGACAGCAGGCCCTGGTCGTGGTAGCCGACCTGCACCTTGTGCCCCAGCTTCACCTCGCCGGCGTCGGGCTTCTCGCGGCCGATCAGGGTGCGGATCAGCGTGGTCTTGCCGGCGCCGTTGGGCCCGATCACGCCCACGCACTGGCCGCGGTCGACGGTCAGGCTCAGGTCCTGGAACAGCGGCTTGTCATACGCCTTGGCGAGCTTGCGGGCCTCGACGACGATGTCGCCGGATCGCTCGACCTCGTCGAAGCCCATGTAGGGGCCGACCACGTCGCGCATGGTGTCGACCCGGTCGCGTTCGAGCCGCTCGAGCTTCCGCTCGCGGTCGTGGGCCTGCTTGGCTCGCTGGCCGGCCCCGTACTTGCGGATATACGCCTTGAGCTGCTCGGCCTTTTCTTCCTGCCGACCGGCCTGGCGCTCGAGCACCTTGGCTTTTTCGGTGCGGAGCCGCCAGTACTGGCTGTAATTCCCCGGGTAGGCCGAGATGTGCCCCTCGTGCAGCTCCCAGACGCGGGTCACGACCTTGTCGAGGAAATAGCGGTCGTGGCTGACGACGACCATGGCGACGGGCTGGCGTGCCAGGTAGTTCTCCAGCCACTCGGTGGTGGCGATGTCCAGGTGGTTCGACGGCTCGTCCAGCAGCATGACGTCGGGGCTCTGGAGCAGCAGCTTCGCGAGCATCATGCGCGACTGCTGGCCGCCGGAGAATGTCGAGGCCTCGCGATGGAACTCGGATTCGCCGAAGCCCAGGCCCGAGAGCACCTCCTCGACGCGGTGGTCGATCGAATACGCGTCCTGGTGCTCGATCTGTTCGTGCAGGCTGTCGTAGCGGGCCGAGGCCTGCGCGCGCTCGGCGTCGTCCTCGGCCTCGGCCATCTCCTGGGCGGCCATCTCCAGCTCGTGCTGGAGCTCGATCAGGGACGCCAGGCCGGATCGGACGACCTCGATCATCGTCTCGCCCGGCGCGAAGTCGGGCTGCTGCCGCAGCAGGCTGACGCGGATCCCGGGCCGGATGTAGAGCTCGCCGTAGTCGGGCCGGTCGTTGCCGGCGAGGAGCTGCATCAGGGTGGTCTTGCCGGCGCCGTTGGGTCCGACCAGGCCGATGCGTTCGCCGGTGCGGATCTCGAAGGCGAGGTCCTGGAAGATCGGATCGCCGCTGAATTGCCGGCCGAGACCTGTTGCCGAGATCAGGATCATGGGAGTCGGAGGCTGCTCCGGCTGGCGCGAACTGGCGCCGGCGGGGTGTGAGAGTCGGTCCTGAAAGGGTCCTCATCGGGAGGGCGAGCCTCCCGGCGAGCCGGGAATCCTCGGGAGGGCGAGCCTCCCGGCGAGCCGGCTTTTCAGGCTCGGCGGGAGCCTCGCCCTCCCCCTACCAGGTTATCGGCCCGGGCCGACGGGCACCAGCCGGGTTGCGGCGATCTCCGACTCCGACCCTGATGGAAGTCGGAGATCGCCCCCAGCCGCCGGTCACTTGCGCTTGCGCAGCGGGGTCGCGTCGTAGACGGCGTCCTTGCCGAGCTGTTCCTCGATGCGCAGGAGCTGGTTGTACTTGGCGATCCGGTCCGAGCGGCTGGCGCTGCCGGTCTTGATCTGGCCGCAGTTGGTCGCCACGGCGATGTCGGCGATCGTCGAGTCCTCGGTCTCGCCCGAGCGATGGCTCAGGATGCTGGTCCAGCCGGCACGGTGGGCCATCTCGACGGCCTCGAGGGTCTCGGTCAGCGTGCCGATCTGGTTGACCTTGATCAGGATGCTGTTGGTGCAGCTCCCCTCGACGCCCTTCGCCAGCCGCTCGGTGTTGGTCACGTAGAAGTCGTCGCCGACGATCTGCACCTTGTGGCCCAGGGCCTTCGTCATGGCGGCGTAGCCCTGCCAGTCGTCCTGGTCGAGCGGGTCCTCGATCGAGACGATCATGGGATACTTGTCCAGCCACGAGCCGAAGAGCTCGATCATCTGCTGGCTGGAGAGGACCTTGTCGGGGGCGGACTTCCAGAAGCGGTAGCCCTTCTTGCCGCCTTCCTCGAACAGCTCGGAGCAGGCGGTGTCCAGGGCGATCGCGATGTCCTTGTCGCGGCCGGCCTGGTATCCGGCCTTGTCGACGCCCTCGAGGATGAACTTGATCGCGTCCTCGTTGTCGAGATTGGGGGCGAAGCCGCCCTCGTCGCCGACATTCGTGTTGTGCCCGGCCTTCTTGAGGACGGACTTGAGGTTGTGGAAGACCTCGGCGACCATGCGGATGCCCTCGGAGAACGAGCGGGCTCCGACGGGCATCACCATGAATTCCTGGAAGTCGATCTTGTTATCCGCATGCTTCCCGCCGTTGATGATGTTGGCCATCGGGACGGGCAGCACGCGGGCGTTGACGCCCCCGATGTAGCGGTAGAGCGGCATCCATGACGCCGAGGCGGCCGCCCTCGCCGTGGCCAGGCTGACGCCCAGGATCGCGTTGGCGCCGAGCTTGCCCTTGTTGGGCGTGCCGTCGGCCTCGATCATGGCGCGATCCAGCCCGACCTGATCGGCCGGGTTCCGACCGATGGCCACCTTGGCCAGCGCGGTGTTGACGTTCTCCACGGCCTTGGCCACGCCCTTGCCGAGGTAACGCGCCTTGTCGCCGTCGCGAAGCTCGACCGCCTCGTAGATCCCCGTGCTGGCCCCGGAGGGGACGGCCGCCCGGCCGAGGGTCCCGTCGGCCAGGATGACGTCGACCTCGACGGTCGGATTGCCGCGGCTGTCGAGGATCTCACGGCCACGGACCTGCGCAATCGGTGCAAGCTGTTGAGTCATGGTGTTTGACGAGGCTCCAGGAGAGATTGACATTCCGACTCCAACTCGGGTCATGGGCTTTGTTATCCGGCGCCGTCGCGCGACGGTCAAGGGCGGGGAACCATGCCCGGGTCCGGAACCGCCGGCCTTGAGTGAATTCGTTAGCCCAAATGCCTGTGCGGCAACACATTAAGTCCAGATACCGCGGCGATGGATTGGATGCTTGCGGCGAAGTTGTCGGGGCGGACATCGCGGCGAGGGATCTCGCGACGAGGGCGAGGGAGTCCAGTGCGAGGCGGCCCCGCCCCTCCGTTGTGTCGGGGCGAAGGGGGAGCGATAACCCTGGTGGAAGAGCGGGGACCGCCACGCGGTGCAGTCTCGAGGTGCCGGTTCTCGAGGGCGCCCGGAATGGATCCCGGAGGATCCAATCCCCTGTCATCCCTCGACGTTCAGAGCGCCCGGGACGACCTTCCTGACCGGGGCATTGGCCGCGGTGGAGGAACGACGTCCCGGGCGCTCCGGGAAATCTCGCGGTGAGTGTCGGCAGCCGATGGCCGGCCGATCGATCAAACCCGAGTGGAAACCCGTGGCCCGACGCCTTTCGGTGTGGCGGGCTGGGTTGCCCACTAGGATATCGGCGCCAGGGAGGGTCAGCTTGACCCCGGCGCCGGGATTCAGGTCGTCGCCCCGGGACCAGAATCGGCGCGCAGCAGCGGCACCACGTGTTTCCGCAGGAATCCCGGACAGTCGGCGCCGAAATGGCCGCCAAAGTGGCCCAGGGCGATCATGCCGGGGCTCCATCGGACCTGGCGGAGTTTCCGGTACTGGCGCGTTCGATCATCGTCGGGATGGCCGGAGGGCGGGACGCGGAATCCCACGAGGCCCGCCCCGATCGTCCGCACGCGGTCGATCGTGCCGAAGAGGAGGGTCCCGGCCCCCAGGATGATCAGGTCAGCCGGCGACCAGAAGACGACCATCTCGCGCCGAACGGCCCTCAGCGCCGGAGCCAGGTCGTAGGCGGGCGAGAGCGCCGGCGCGAGCAGGATGACCCGCTCGACCGCGTCGGGATCGAGTTGTTCCAGCGCCATGACGGCGATACCGGCCCCGGCCGACCGGGCGACGACGAAGACGGGTGAGCCGGGCCGATTGGTTCGATGACGCCGGATCTCCTCCGCCAGGCGCGCGGCGTCGCGATCGCGGGAATCGGCCCGGGTCAGGTCGGAATACCAGCGGCCGAACCCGTGGCCCCAGGAAAAGGACTCGAGACGAACGGGCGGCCCCGCCTCGCCGACCGCGTACCGCAGCCCGACCCCGAGGATGTCGAGACCGCCCACGCCCCCGAGGACGAGGACACGCCTCCCGGCATCCTCGTCGCTCTCCTGGGCCGGTCTTCCGTAGATCAGTCGGTACAGCGGCTCGACGAACAGGCCGGTCAACGACGGCATGATTGGCACGCTCCTCACGCGGCCCGGTCGATCGGAGCGGACGGTTGGCTCCAGAGTCAGAAGGTTATACCGCCTGGCGCGGGATCATCAAAGTGAAGCGCGAGCCGCGGCCGATGGTGCTCGCCACGCCGATCGTGCCGCCGTGGGCCTCGACGATGCTCCGGCAGATCGCCAGGCCCAGGCCGCTGCCGCCCCTCGCCCGCGATCGCGCGGCGTCCACCCGGTAGAATCGGTCGAAGATCCGCGCGAGGTCGCCCTCGGGGATTCCGAACCCGGTATCCTCGACCTCCACGATCGCGGCCGCCTCGTCCCGGCTCACCGTGACGCGGACGTCGCCGCCGTCGCGGTTGTAGTGGATGGCGTTGCCGATCAGGTTGGACAGGACCTGGCCGAGCCGTTCGGGATCGCCCGCCAGGGGCGCGGGTCGTGCCCGCAGCTCGATGCGGATCCCTCGGTCGCGCGCCAGGGGCTCGAGCAGGGCGACGGCCGACCCGGCGATCGCGGCCAGGTCGCAGGGCTCACGGCGAAGCTCGAGCTTGCCCGAGTCGGCCCGCGCGAGCGTGAGCAGGTCCTCCACCAGCGACTTCATCCGATGCGCGGCGCGGCCGCACGCTTCCAGGGCTTCCCGGTAAGCCGGTGCCTCGCGAGGGCGGGACAGCGCCAGCTCCACCTGCGAGAGGATCACGGCCAGCGGGGTGCGCAGCTCGTGCGAGGCGTCGGCCGTGAAGCGGACCTGCTGGACGAACGACGCCTCGAGCCGATCGAGCATGCCATTGACCAGGACGCCCAGCCCGCCGAGCTCGGTGTCGAGCCCTTCCAGCTCGAGGCGGCGCGACAGGCTGCCGGCCTCGATGCCGGCGACCGTGGCGCTCATGGCGGCGATCGGCCGCACGGCCCGCGCCGAGAGCCACCACCCTCCGACCAGGCCGAGCGTGAAGACGGCCAGTCCGGTCAGGCCGAGCCTCCAGGCTGTTCGACGCAACCCGGCGAGCTCCCGATGGATCGGCCGGCCGACGAGGATCGAGGTCCGGCCCGGTCCACGCAGGGTCAGCTCCCGAAGCATGCCGCGATTCCGGGCATGCAGCTCGTGCTGACGTCCGACGACGGGATCGACCGGGATCTCGCCGACGATGCCCGGCGGCTCGGCGCGGAACGGCCGGCCCTCCGGCCCGCGCACGACGAAGTAGGGGGGCTCGCCGGCATCGGTGTGCCGGTCGACGAACGACCGGGGCAGGCTGAGCGCGCCCGGATCGAACGGCGGCGGCCCTGGCGGCATGCGGTTTCGCTGGCCCACGCGGTCCCGGGGCGGCCGGATCGATTCACCCGGCGGGAACTCCGGCGGAAGTTCGGGCTCGTCGTCGATCCCCGGCGGTTCGCCGGGACCGGGCGGGCGCTGATCCCGCCGCGGGCCGGGCGGCCGCCCCTGCCGAAGGCGGCCGGGCGGCCCGGAGAACGGACCGAACGACGGACGCGCGCGAAGGACGCCCTCGAGCACGCGCGCGGCCGAGAGCAGTTCGGCGTCGATCTCGTCGAAGCGCGCGCGGCGGGCCTCGGCGTAGAGCATTCCGCCGAAGCCGGCGACCACCAGGAGCAGGATCAGGGTGTGCCAGGCCTGAATCCGCCAGCGCAGCGATCGGGCTCGACCGCCGACGGCCCGGAGAATCCCGAGCAGCGAACGCCGGCCGGACCGACTTGCTCCCTGGCTCGATTTGTCCTCCCCGACATCCTGGCCGGGGTGTTGGGGGTGCGGCTCAGCCATCGTCGCTCACGCTCCCGTCGACCTGGTAGCCCTGGCCGCGCCGGGTCTGGATGAAGTCCTTGCCGAGCTTCTTTCGGATGTGCGAGACGTGCACCTCGACGACGTTCGAGAGCGTGTCGTCGTCGTCCCCGAATAGCCGGTCGTAGATGACGCTCCGCGTGATCAGCCGGCCGCGGTAGAGGGCCAGTAGCTCGACGAGGGCATACTCCCGCGCCGTGAGCGTCACGCCGACCCCGGCGCGTTCGACGGTCCGCGTCGCGGTGTTGATGGCGATCTCGCCGATGCGGATCACGGGGTCGGCCAGGCCGGTGCTGCGCCGGATCAGGGCCCGGAGACGGGCCAGCAGTTCCGTGAGGGCAAAAGGCTTCACCAGGTAATCGTCGGCCCCGGCATCGAGCCCGCGCACGCGGTCGCTCACGCCGTCGCGCGCGGTCAATATCAAGACCGGCGTCGACTTGTTCCGCCGCAATCGCCTGAGGACCTCGAGGCCATCCAGGCCGGGGAGCGACAGGTCGAGCACGATCGCGTCGTAGTCGCAGTCCTCGGCCTTGGCGAGTCCCTCGGGCCCGTCGAACGCCCGGTCGGCCGCGTAGCCCTCCTCCCGCAGCGCCTGGGCGAGCGCCTGGGCCAGGTCGGGCTCGTCCTCGATCACCAGCACGCGCATCGGGCGGACTCCGGGGGCTCGGCGATCGCCGCCTTCTCACGGCACCACGCGGAAGGCTTCGTCCTTCTTCAGGACGCGGACGAGGCCCGATTTCGCCGCGCCGAACTCGACGTGGGCATCCAGCAGCACGCCGACCGGCGCATCGGCCGGGATGTTTACCTCGGCCCGGATCCGGTCCCCGTCGCGGGCGATCCTCGTCGCCTCGAACGGGCCGATCTGCACCCAGCTCGGGACTCCGGCGGGAATCCCGCGAGCCTCGCGGTCGAGTGTGAGGAGCACGGTGTGCGCCCGGCCGCGCGAGGCGTTGCCGGGCGTCACCGACCGGATGCCGAACGACCGGGTTCCCGAGCGGTCGGCGTTGTCGACGATCGCGCCCATCGTACCGCGCCGGAGCGCCGGATTGTTGCTCGGCTCGGGGATTCCGGCGTATCCGCCGATGATGTACGGGAATCGGCCGGGCGTCACGTGGTAGTGATAGCCGCGCGAGCTGTCCGAATGGCCGTTGCAAACGTCGAGCGCCCGGTCGTCCTTCAGGTCGCGGGCCATGACGCCGGCTCCCTCGAATGGCCCGTGGATCGGGAACCCGTCGAAGGCGAAGCCGAGGATGGGCGAGTGCCGCGTGCCGTCGTCGGCGAAGGGGGACTTCACGCAGCTCGGGTACTTGTGATAGTGGTACACGCCGTGCTGCTGGGGATGGCCGCAGCACGAGTCGAGCCAGACCTCGGAGTAGCCCTCGATCGCGTTCATCCCGCCGGCCTCGAAGGGGTTGAAGAACACGACACCGTTGAGCGCCATGCCGATCGGGCCCATCGGCACCTGCCGGATCGACGGGCCCCGCACCGGACGGATCGGCAGGCGGAAATGGAAGTCCTGGACGCGAATCCGGTTCGGATTCCGGCTGTTGGGAAAGATGGCGGTGGGATGGTTCGGATAACCCTGGCTGTCGACGACGAGGGCGCGGTCGTCGTGGCGGATGGCCAGGTTCGGGATGCCGTCGTTGTTCGAGTCGGACAGGTGATAGGTGAAGAGGTCCACGTAGATATCGCCGTCCTTGTAGACGTAGGTCGGCGGTTGGCCCGGCCGGATGTACCACCGCCCGCCGATCGATTCGAGGCCCTCGGCCGACGCGAGGATCGCCGGCGAGGGGATTTTGGCGGCCGGCTTGCTGGCTTTCGGCTCGTCGGCGAGGGCACGAATTCCCGCCTGGCCGAGGGCCGCGAGGAGCAAGGCCGAGATCGCGAGTCGTCGCGATATTGATCGGGGTGCGGACATGGCGGTGAGCCTCCATCGTTCGGCATGTATTTGAGTGAGATTCTGCCCCGGGAGCTATGGGCAGTGGTCGCGTCGGTCAGGCTTCGGCCTGACTCCGATCCGTAGTAGGTCAGGCTCTCAGCCTGACGCCGATCCGCCCGCCCGATCCGGGCCGGATGGGCCCGCCGGCGTCAGGCGGAGAGCCTTACCTACCACGAGAAGACTCCCGGCCTCCCGGGATCTCAGGGGTCAGCCTGCCCGGAAGGCCGGTCGTCGCATTACGACGGGATCACGGGTTCCGCGGCCGCTGCGGGCGGACCGGCGGGTCCTCGTCATCATCAGCGGGAGGTCCGCCGCCCGGCGGCCGGCCGCGACCGGGACCCATCCGGCCGCCGGGCCCACCGGGGCCTCCGGGACCGCCCGGGCCTCCGGGACCGCGCGACAGGATCTGCCGGGCCTGGCGGAGCTGGTCCGGCGTCAGGATCGACTCGAGCTTCGCCTTGACGTCCTTCTCGACCTCGGCGATCTGCTTCTGCTGGCGAGGCGTTAGATCAAGGTCGTCGGCGACGAACGGAGGCAGGACATGGCCGAGCTCGGGACGGCCGCGTCCCATCATTCCCCTGCCTGGCGGTGGGCCGTCGCCCGGCGGGCCGTCGGGTTGCGCATTGCCCCGGAACCGGCCGAATCGGCCTCCGCGCGGCGGGCCGCCAGGAGGCTCGTCGTCGGCATCGTCGGGCGGCCCGCCACGGCCGGCGCCAGGAGGACCCCCGGAGCCCTCGCCGGGCGGTCGGCGGGGACGCCCGCCGCGCCCGGGACCCTGGCCATCCCCGCCGGGGCCGCCCATCCGGCCGCGGCCGGGGCCCAGCTCCGAGCGGTCGAGCGTCCCGTCG
Source organism: Planctomycetales bacterium (assembly GCA_027452145.1). Lineage (GTDB taxonomy): Bacteria > Planctomycetota > Planctomycetia > Isosphaerales > Isosphaeraceae > JAKAUH01. The sequence continues at coordinate 30,689 of DAIDHB010000249.1, read as the reverse complement.
CCGTTATGATCGAGCGACTTCAGCGCTGCGGCCGCGTTGCGGATCTCGGCCGCGGATAGCTCGCCGTCGCGGTCGGTGTCGAGGGCCATCATGAGCGGGCCTGGCGGCATCATCGGCCGTCCCTCGCCGGCCCCGCCGCCCGGACCGTACTGGGGCGGTCGGCCCGGCGGCGGCCCGTCGTCCGGAGGGCCCCCGGACTGGGCCATCGCGACGGACGGCGCGATCAATAACAGTGACGCGGCGACGAGTCGCCGCGCGAACAGGATGTCTCTCATCTCCGGGTCTCCCTGGAAGGTCGACGCCCGGATCTCCCGGGCGGCTGGCGATGCCTTTCGACTCGACCGGGCAGCCGTCGCGGCCGCCTCGCGAGTGTCCAGCCTGATTCTAGGTCCGCCAACCTTAAGCCAACATGAAGGCGGAGGGTTTTTCTAGAGCCATCGCCAGTCTCCACCGGGACTCGCCGCGCACGCGCGAGGGCAGACGAGTCCGAGTCGCCGAGGCTGACACGGTGAGCCACGGACGACCTTCCACCTGGTACACTGCCCTGGTGACAGGCACATCAACGTTCGACCGTGGCGACGAGCCGCTCGACCTCGGTACGATCCCGCTGGTGTCAGCCAAAAGACCACAGGTCGCCAATGCCGGCAGCGCCGACACGGCCGTGAATCGCGAGGGCAGGACGCAAGGCAGTTCCGGCGGATCGGATCCCTGGCCGCAAGCGTCGGGGCAACGCGCAGACTCTCGCAAGACGGGGAGGAATCATGTTCCCTCGATGGACTCGCATTCCGCTACTGACCTTGCTGATGATGCAACCTATCAGCGTGAGGGCCGAACCCCCCGTGGACGGCCTGGGCGATCCGCTGCCGCTTCACGCCGTCGCCCGCCTGGGATCGAGCCGTCTGCGCCACGGCGGCAGCATCAGTGGGCTTGTCTTCTCCCCGGATGGGAGACGCCTCGCGTCCTGGGGCGGGACCTACCAGGTCGCCGACGGCCTGGCGATCTGGGAGGTGGAAAGCGGTAAGGAACTGCACCGGGTTCTGCTGCCGGGCCGATGGCTCGACACCTGGGCGTGGCAACCGGACGGTCACCTCCTGGCAACGCTTCAAGATCTGGGCCCCGAGAGAAGGCGCTCGTTGATCGATTTTGACGCCGCACGAGTCGAGCCGCGAGGACTCCCACCGGAGGACGAGGGAAACGACCGTCGGTTTGCCATTTCGCCCGATGGAAGCCTGCTGGCCGTCAGCCGGAACGGCCGCGACGGGCGGGGCTATTCCTTGGAATTCCGGACGCTCGGCCTGCTCGGACCGGATCGGAAGTTCAAGACCCTTCGTGTCGGCCATGGGCCCCTCGAATACGCGACGATCCTGAGGTTCACCCCGGACGGCAAGACGCTCGTTGTGTCCTCGCCGCCGCAGGGCGAACCGCGAAGGCCCGAGTGGACCGAGGTCGTCTGGGACGTGGCCACGGCGACCCCACGACTCCGCCTGACCCTTCCGGAGCTGGCCCACGGGCTCGACCAGTCTGAAGCCATTTCCAACGAGAGGGCCGCCTACGGGTTCGCCGACGGCAGCGTCGTCCTGCTCGATCTGAAGTCAGGCGAGAAGAAGCACCTTCCCGGGTGCCACAAGCCATCGCCCGCTGAAGCGACTCGTTCACTGGGTACGGTGGTCGCGCTGACCGCGGACGGCAAGACCCTGGTGACGACGGGTGCGGACCAGGCCATTCGGTTCTGGAACATCGCCGATGGGAAGCTCATCCGCGAGCTCGCGTGGCGCAAGGGTCGGGTAGAACGCATGGCCGTCTCGCCCGATGGCCGGTTGCTGGCCGTGGGAGGGGTCGAAGGGGTGATCTGGCTGCTGAATGCCTCCACCGGCGCCGAGGTCTGTCCGCAGCCGGGTCACGATGCCGGGGTGCGCGCCGTGACCGTGTCCACCGACGGACGCCAGGCCGCGACCGCCAGCCTGGATGGGACCCTCCGCGTGTGGGACCTGCCCACGGCGCGCGAATCACGCACGATCACTCGCGACGCCCTCATCAGCGATTGTGCCTTCACGCCGGACTCGAAGGCACTGCTGGCGGGCGTGTATCGGGATCATGATATTCGGACCGCAACCCTGCACCTCTGGAACCCGACAAGTGGGCAGGAGATCCGCGGCACGCCGACGGCCGGGGCCAGGGCCGCCCTGTTGCGATTCTCCGCCGACGGAAAGTCGCTGGTCACGCTCTGCTCGGACCGCGTGGAAATCCGAGACTGGCCCCAGGGTACGCGACGGTGCCAGATCGCCCTTCCACCTGGTGCCCTCCCACCCCTGGGGACATTCCTGGCCATCTCGCCGGACGGGAATCGCCTGGGCACGATGACTCGCCATGTGACCATGCTCCGGGGGATCGACCTCGATGCGGCCGGCGCATCGCTCGACCTGTGGGAGATGAGCGGCGGGAAGCATGTCCGGCAACTGGCCGGGTCGGGCGGCCGCGGGGTCAGCGGCGCATTCAACTCGGCCGGCGAGCTCATCATCGCCGGCGAGGGATCGCTATTGCCCCGAGACGATGAAGCGCGCTTCCGCGAGGGCGCGCTTCATGTCTTCGATGTGGCCACGGGGAAGCTGAAGCGCCTGATCCCGCTGCCCGCCAGGGCTTCGGCCGTGGCTCTCTCGCCCGACGGCCGGACCGCATATCTCGGCGGGGACGACGGCACCATCAGGGCCGTGGAGATCGCCACCGGCGCGATTCGCTTCAGCCTCGCGGGCCACCACGACATCGTGACGGACCTGGTGGTTCTGCCCGGCGGCCGGCGCCTCCTCTCGGCCAGCCGGGACGCCTCGTGCCTGGTCTGGGACCTGACGAGCCCGCTTGAGGCGGAGAAGTCGCGAGCCCGGGCCCCTGCGGTCGTCGCCGTCGCGGGCCAGCCGAACCTCCTGATGGGCTCCTACGACGTCGCGCCGCTCGGCTACCAGGTCGACGAGTTCTTCATCTCGGGGACGGCCGCGTCGTACAGGCTGGCGGGCGAGGCGGCCGCGGACGGGAAGTGGGATGCCCTGCCGGCGGGGACGGCCCCGTACACGACCCGGATCGTCGTGGTCCGGCCGAGGGACCCCGCGAAGTTCAGCGGCACGGCCGTCGTCGAGTGGCTGAACGTCAGCGGCGGCCTCGACGTGCCCGTCGACTGGAACATGACCCATCGCGAGATCGTGCGCCGCGGCCACGCCTATGTCGGGGTGTCCGCGCAGAAGGTCGGCGTCGAGGGCGGTCCGGGGCTGATGAGCATCGGTCTCGCCGCCCTGAAGAGGGCCGACCCGAAGCGGTATGGCGGCCTCAGCCACCCGGGGGACGCCTACTCGTTCGACATCTTCTCGCAGGCGGGCCGGCTGGTGAAGGACGCGGCCGCGAGCAAGGTCCTCGGCCCGCTCGTCCCGGCGCGTCTGATCGCGATCGGCGAGTCGCAATCGGCCTTCTACCTGACGACCTATGCCAACGCGGTCGATCCCGTCGCCCGAGTCTACGACGGCATCCTGATCCATTCGCGTGCCGCGGTCGCGGCGCCGCTGGATGGTTCGTCGCTCCTCGCCGCCCTCATGGGCCCGACGAGGTCCGCGAGGCTGCGCCCCGACCTGCGCGTGCCGGTGCTGGCGGTGATCACGGAGAGCGACCTCCTCGGCTGGTTCCCGCTGCTCGGCTATCACGCCACGCGGCAGGCCGACACCGACCGGCTCCGCGTGTGGGAGATCGCCGGGACGGCGCACGCCGATAACTACAGTTTCACCGTGGGATTCATCGACTCGGGCTCGCTGCCGGCGGAGAAGTTCGCGGCCGCCTACGCGCCGACCTCCGAGATGCTGGGCCGCAAGCTCGACCGGCCGATGAACTACGCCCCTCAGCACCATTACGTCGTCGAGGCTGCGCTCTGGCAGCTTGACCGGTGGGTCAGGACCGGGCAGCCGGCGCCGAAGGCACTGGCCCTGAAGCTGACCGAGGATAAGAGCCCGAAGCTTGTCACCGACGCGAAAGGCCTGGCGGTGGGCGGCGTGCGCACGCCCTGGGTCGACGTCCCGACCGCGGTCCTTTCCGGGGCGGGAGGCATGGTGGGCTTCAGCCAGCCGTTCGATGCTGCCACCCTGGGGCGCCTCTATCCCGGCGGGAAGGCCGAATACCTCAGGAAGTTCGGGGCGTCGCTGGACGCGGCCATCCGGGCCGGCTTCATCGTGCCCGAGGACAGGGCCGAGATCATGGAGCTGGCGGCCCTCAGCTTCACCGGCAAATCGGAGCCCAGCAAGGCCAGGGAATGAGCCTGTCCTGATCCCGGGTGAAGGCCGACCCGCCGGTCGTCCGGCGGGTTCGACGCGTCAGTCAACCGCGGCCGGAGTCATCGTCGGAGGGCGGCGGGAAGGCAACCGCGATGCCCTCGGCGGTCCACCAGGCGTCGGCCCGGTTCGGTCCCCATTCGGAGGCCGAGGCGCATTCGGCCAGGGCGTCTCCCAGCGCCTTGACCGTCGGGTAGCGCTCGCGCGGGTTCTTGGCCAGGCACCTGAGGACGACGCTCTCGAGGTCCTCCGGCACCCCCGCGCGGACCTGCGACGGGGGGACGACCGGGTCGCGGGCCTGGGCCATCATGACGAGGAACGGGTTCGCGCCAGTGAAAGGCGGCCGGCCGGTCAGGGCATAGTACATCATGGCCCCCAGCGCGTAGATGTCGGCGCGCGCGTCGAGCGAGCGGTCGCCGGTGGCCTGCTCGGGCGCCATGTACGTCGGCGTGCCGCTGACCGTCATCTCGCGGGAGAGCTCGACGGCCCCGGGGTCGCGCGTGAGTTTGACGAGCCCGAAGTCGAGCACCTTGGCGACGTCGGCCTCGCCGCCCCGCACGGCCAGCAGCAGGTTGCCGGGCTTCAGGTCGCGATGCACCAGCCCCAGCCCGTGCGCCTCGGCGAGCCCCGCGCACACCTGGCGGAAGACGTAGATGATCCGCCCGGCCGGCAGTGGGCCGTCGCGCTTCACCAGCTCGGCCAGCGACATCCCCCGCAGGTACTCCATCACGTAGTAAAACGTCCCGTCCCCGGTGTGGCCGTAGTCATAGATCTCGATCGTGTTCGGGTGCGACAGCCGCGCCGCCGACTGGACCTCCCGCTCGAATCGCGCCAGGGCGATCGGGTCGGACATGGCGCCGGGCTTGATCAGCTTGAGCGCGCATGGCCGTTTCAGGAGGCGATGTTCCGCCAGGTAGACCTCGCCCATGCCCCCCTCGCCGAGCTTCCGCACGAGCCGGTACTGGCCGAACTTGCGGGCCTGAAGCAGCTCGACTCGCATCCCGTTGAGCAGCACCGACCCATAAACGGCCATCCCCGCGCCCATCAGCAGGAACAGCGCGTTGGATCCGGTGTATTCCGCCGACAGGAACTCGTCGGAGATGTGCTGGGCATGGGGGTGCCTGGCCAGTAACGCGATGCTCACCTGCGGGGCGAGCGCCATGACCAGGACGAACCACGCCACCGTCTGCGGGCGGTTCGGGATGAAGGTGCCGTAGAGCAGCATCAGCACGACCATCTGGATCACGCCGTTCTTCATGAACCCGACCATCTGGATCGTCTCGCCCCGCTGGAGCAGCGTCAGGTTCACGACGTACTGGGACAGCACGACGATGATGGTGATCCCGCCGAAGAGGAGGAACTCCAGGGCGCGAACGCGCAGCGCCGAGAGCCTGATGGGGCTCAGGAGCAGCCCGGCGACGCCCGCCGCCAGGAAGAAGCGCGACGAGATGAGCCCCCAGGCCAGCGCGGTATGCTCGGCCCGGTAGGCCACGTGCCAGACCAGCAGGATCGCGTAGCCGATCGTCAGGAGCGAGGCCGTGGCGGCGAGGCGGTGCCGCCGCACGGTGTGGATCTCGCCCCGGATGGTGGCCGCCGTCGGCTCGGCGGTCGCCGCATTCACGGCCGTCACCGCGGTCACCGCCTGGAGCGAGCTGGCCTCCATCGCGGCCCGGATCCCCTCGAGGCCCGTGTCCGCCATGGGCTCGAGGTCGATCACCTCCTCGGAGGGCGGCGAATCCGTCATCGATGGGGGATGCATGGGCTTTCTCACACCAGGCCCGATGGCCGTCTTGTTCGGCTCGGCTCGGCTCGGCTCGGCTCGCCTTGACCGCCTTGACCGCCTTGCCGATTAGAAAAGGAAAACCAGCGGCACGCCGAGGAGAAGCAGGGTCCAGAAGATCACGCCCTCGTCGAATCTCGCCATCAGCCAGAAGTAGAGCGTCGTGAGGAGGAAGGTTTCGCCGAGGTAGGCTTGCCACGGGGTCACCCCGAAATTCCGGGCGATCTGGAGCTGCAACAGGGGCCATTGGGTCGCCCCCCCGCTCTGGATGAAGACATAGTTCAGGAAAGCCGTGGCCGCAGTAAACAGGGTGCCCAGGAACAGCCAGTGATCGCGCAGCGTGTCGAACTTGACCTGGGCGCGGACCAGGCTGTAGAAGAAGAAAACGCGGAGGAAAAAGCAGGCCATGAAGCTACTTGGTAACATATGATCGCCCTCCAACCAGGCGATGCCAATTCCGCACCCCAGCGGCCGAGGTCGTGCTATCCGGGCCGCCGGACGGCCGCCGCGATGGGGCCGAACGGCGCTGGACCAGGCGGTTCCGCATCCGAACTTTCGTCGTTCGGCTCCCCCGTCCTCTCCGGGAGGCCCGCATTCCTCACGCCTCGTCGGCAATCCTGCCGCATTGGCCGGCGGGGACGCGGTCCTCTTGTGGACCATCCGCGCAAGCACTCACCAGCACGAACGTAACGCGAACGGCGGCGCGTTTCAAGGTCGCGGTCTCGCGAGACTCAATGGGCCGGCAAAGCCCGGGGAACCGGCCGGGGCGAGGGGCGCCCGTTCGTCGGCTCCGCGTCCGGCCCGGGCAGGTGGGCAATCCCGGCGATGCTCGCGGTCGACACGAGCGCGAGGGCGAGCAGGGCGAGCGGCGACGCCGGCGCCAGGATCAGGGTGACCACGACGATCGTGCCGGTCAGCCCCATCAATTCCAGCTTCGAGCCCCGGCTCAGGCCGTGGTGCGCCTCCCACTCCGCCAGGATCGGCCCGAAGAGCGGGGCGCGCCGGAGCCGTTCGTCGAGCCAGGGCGACGAGCGGGCCAGGTAGTAGCTGGTGGCCAGCAGGAAGGGCACGGTCGGCACGCCCGGGACGACGAGACCGATCGTCGTCAGCGTGAACGAGCCGCCGGCCAGGGCCAGGTACAGGATCCGTCGCGGGCCGGTGGCCAGCGCGACGGTTTCCTCGGCCTCATCGTGCACCTCCCGGCCGGCCGCCGCACTCGCCCGCCGGTCCGCCTGGACGGCCTGGGCGATGTCGACGAGATGCGCCGGGTCGGCCTCGCCGGGGATGAGCTCGAGGGTCATGGTACGCGACCACCACGACACCCGGCAGGCGGAGACTCCCTCGAGGTCGGCCATCGCGTCGGCGAGTCGGGCGAGCCGCGAGCGATCGCCGGACAGCGACGGATGGCGCAGGCGGAGCCGTCCCGGGCTGTCTTCGAGGGTTTCCCAGGTTGCGATGCCGTCCCCTGTCCGAAAGGCCGTCAGGGCCGTCCACTGGCCGGATGGGAGCCAGACCCGGGGCCGCCATCGGGGGTCCCGGCCCGGGATCGCGGCGCGGACCGCCGCGGCGAACGTCTCCGCCATGCGTGCGGGCCGCGCTGACTTCCGGTCGAAATCGATCCGGCAGCACGAGGTGTCGAGGCGGACCTCCGCCCTTCGCACCCCCGGCTGCCCCAGCGCCGAGTCGATCAGCCGCCGGCAGAACTCCCGACGGCCCGGGTGGAAGGCCCGCGGATCGTAGACCCACAGCAGGCCCTCCTTTTCCCGGATCTCGATGTCCAGGTTGTACGCCGTCGTCGCGGGCTCTTCGGCCTCGACCGGCCCCGGCACCTCGCCTTTCCGTCGCCTTTGTGCAGCCATGGTAGGTCCTCGGATGAGGAGGAAAGGGCGAGATCCTGCCCTGTCGAGGTCGCCTCCGCTCGTCCGTGGCGTGTCCTGACGTCGACGAATCCCCGATGCCCCGTGGGTTGTTTTCCCCCGAGATCGTGAGCTCTCTGATTCCAGTGTAGCGATCCGGGAGCGTCTGGCTATCAGGATTCCCCGATCGGCTTTTCGGCCTTCCCTGGCCCGGGCCCTGGTTCCTCCTCTCGATATCCTGGCGATTGGGGCGGAGCGGCGGAGCCATTCAGCCCCAGGAGACGACTGCGATAGGCGGCCGGAGTCGTTTGCATCGTTCGGCGGAAGACCTCGGTCAGGTGGCTCTGCGAGGAGAACCCGACGGCCAGGGAAACCTCGGTGATCGGCCGCCTGGGATCCCGTAGCAATTCGCAGGCCCGGGCGATCCGAAGTTCGTTGACATAACGATGCGGGGTCCGTCCCGTGGCCTCGCGGAAGGCGCCCAGGAAGTAATTCGGGCTCAGGCCGGCGATTTCCGCCAGCTTCTCGAGCGAGATGTCCCCGGTGAGATTCTGCTTCATGTAGCGGATCACCGACTCCAGCCGGCGATCGGCCACCGGATCGCCCGCGGCCGCTCCGTGATGCGGCGATGAGTGATGCCAGAGGAGGTGGATCGCGATCTGCGTCTGGAGCGCCCCGGCATAGGGGTGCGAGCCGTGGATCGGCGACAGGATCCGGTCCGCCAGGCGCCGTCCCAGGCTCCAGAGTCCCTCGTCGCTCCGGGTGATGCTCTCGACGACCTCGAACGGGGCGTGGCCATGGCCCGGGTCCGGTGCGTCGTGGCCGATCCGGTCGATGACGTCCTGGGCGATCGCGCACCAGAGCATCTCCACGGGGAGATTGATCCGCAGCCGATGCGGCCCGCCGGGGGGGCTCACGAGCACGTGGCCCGGCCGCGCCGAGAACCGCGAGAATCGCTGCCCGCGCCGCCATTCGCACTCGGCGACCCCCTTCAGGAAGAAGAGGACTGTTGGGAACGGGGCCGAGTAGTCGAAGGGCTCCCGCACGGCGCCTTCGAGGACGGCCCCGTGGACGTCGTGCCATCCCGATCGGGCCGTCGAGGCGACGACGACCTGGCCTTCCGGGGGCATCCGGGCCAGCCAGACGCCTGGCGTCGTGGGGGGTAGGCCGACGGGGGTCATCCGCGGTCGCCCTCCCCGGGCATGGGGGCATCCGCCAGGAAGAAGAGATCGAGCATCCGGAGGCTCCGTCAATGGAGAATCGTGCATGGACGGGCCGGCGGGACCGTTCGACCGATGCCCGTCGCGAGCATGGTCGTTCGTTGATAGTTTACCCGTCGCCGTGCGACCCTTCAATGAAGCACGACAGGCATCCGACGGCGCGACCGCCCGATCAGAAGGCGACGGCGAATCCCAGGAGTGCGATGGTACTCGGCGAGCCGGAGGTCGTGCCGAAGTTGTAGCTGCCGAAGATCGCCAGGCGGTCGTTGACCGTCCAGATCCCCCCCACGCCGACCACGTTGATCGTCGGCAGCGCGTTGTTCGCGAACGTCTGGACGCTGAGCAATCGCGGCAGCGCGGCGGCGTTGTAGAACCCGTGGACGAAGATGTCGAAGTCCTCCACCACCTGGCGCTGGAACGACCACTGGAAGCTGAACTCGTAGACGATCTGACTGGCGGCGTTCTGCACGCCAGTGATCCCGACGTTCCACTCGAACCCGATCTCCAGGGGGAGCGACTGGTCGAAGAGGAGGTTGATCGACGGCTGGGTGCCGCCGCTCAGCGCCGGCGAGCCGAAGGTCGTCTGGAGATAGACCTCCAGGCCCACGGCCGGGATGTGATACTTCGTGTTCTCCTCCCAGAAGTTCGCCTTGAAGTCGAAGGCCAGCGGCGAGAATCCCGTGGTGGCCGGCTGCTTCCCCTTCGCGCCCTGGACCGTCAGCCCGTTGGAAAAGATGCGGAACTCCAGGTTATCGGTGAGCCCGTATCGCGTGAGGAAGTTCCACTGGTAGATCCTCGGCGAGACCTTGCTCGGGCCGTAGAAGCCGACCGGGGAGGTCTCGATGTAGAGCCGCCCCTTGGGGAGCGTGTAGGCCCCGTTGGGGAAGTTGGCCGTGTCGGGGTCCGGGTCGCGGATGTCGACCGTCGCGCGCTTGCGGATCCGGCGGCTCCGGGCCCGCAAGGGGTCCTTCTCCAGGCCCCACCGATCCTCGTAGATCAGGTTCATCAGCCAGGGGAAGGGGAAGGGGTCCCGCTCGGCGATCGGCACCCCCGCCCGCCCCAGGGGATCGTCGCGGAGGTCGGGAAAGTCCGGCTCCTCGGGGACCTGATCTTCCAGCATCCGGTGGATCCGGCGATTGCGCGCGATCGAGCTCAGCCCCTGCAACGAGGGGTCGTTCATCCGGAGTAGCTCGCGGCGAGTGGTCGCGCCCGGGCGAGATGCCGGTGGAGGCGAGGCATTCCCGCCCGTCCCGGAAGCCTCAACCGGCGGCGGCTGGTCGGATGCCACCTCGGCGGCGACCGCATCCCCCGGCGGCGGATTCGGCGCCGGCGTCTCGGGCGGCACGGGCGAGGTCGCAGGAGCCGCCACGTCCCCTTCGCCGCCGGGACTCTGGAGCCGTGCCGTGCGGAGATCGTCCTCGCCGGGCGTCCGCTGGCGGGCATCCACCGCCGCGCAGCCCGAGAGGAGCAACACGGACATCAGGGCCGCCCACCGCACGGCCCGTCTCGTTTTGGCTCCGATCGAGCAGCGTGTCCCCGCTCGATCCCGGTGGGACATGAGAGTTGGCCCTCGGCCGAACGTACAGGCCCTGAGCAATCGGGGTAGGCGCATCGGCGCCCCGGGCCGGCCACCGCCCATCCCTGGGATTTGGTGGGCCGTTCCTTCTTGCCTCCATCCGGCGCGCTCGCCGAACGCACCGATCGCCGGTGAGAATCTGTCCAGAAAGCAGCGGTCACTGTTTTGCAGGGTAGGTGAAACCCACCAACTGTCACCGCATGAACTCGGTGGGTTGCCCCCACCCTAGAGAACAGTCTCGGGGCCTTCTGGAACAGGCTGTCACTCGTTATCGGCTGCGCAGGCCGCAATCTTTACCCAACCCAGAGATTCGTTGACTCTGGAAGAGTTGCCCCGGGGGCGACGATCAGCCCGCCCGGGTGGGGACGTAAGGGCGGAGCTGGCCGCTGTCGACCATCATCTCCAGCGCCTCGGCGATCCGGCTCTCGGTCTTGTTGAAGGTGTTGAAGACCTTGCGCAGCTTGTGCCTTCGCCGGTTAATCTCGTAGCCCAGGAACAGGGCGATGCACGTGCCGACGACGGCTGGCAGGACGGGGATTTCCTCGTTCATGGCGGGCGAGGGCCTCACGGGACGGGAGCCTTGGGGTTACTCGATCAGCATTTCCATGGACGTCTCGCGCAGGACCTTGACGATCCCCTCGAGGCCCTCGCGGTGGAGCTCGCGACGGACCTCGCGGTCGAGGCGTTCGGCGGTGCGATGCATGGCGATGAAGCGGGTGAATTCCTGGAGCCGGGCCAGGGCCTGTTCGGGGTGCCGCATCAGGCCGAGGTTGAGCCGGAAACCATGATAGTTGCCCGATTTCACCCGGGTCGAGCCGTACAGGTCATACACGATGATCGTCGGGTCGCAGCCGATGTTCTCGGGCGCGCGGCCGAGGATCACCGCCGACTGCTGGGGGCTCAGCTCGTACAGGTGGTCGTGCTCGTGGTAGCCGCCGACGTCGAACAGGCTCCTGAGATTCGCCCGGACGACCTTGCTCACGGGCGCGTTCCACCCGGTGTCCACCAGGAAGAAGTCGAAGCGCTTCATGTCCCGCGTGGGGGCGCTGGCAACGTCCCGGCTCCTCAGGCTGATCCCGTCAGGGGACTCGTCGCGCTCCCTGGACTTGCCTCGCGTGCTGTTCTTCTCGGCCATGACCGCGCCCCACTCCCGCTCAATTCAATGAAGAGGACTCGAGGACGACCGGGCCGCCGATCTCGGCGCGATCGGAGGCCGGAAGGAGAGACTTCCCGGCGACCTCGGTCGCGTCTCCGTCCGGGTGAACGTCATCATCATACCTCGTGACGAAGGCCCCGGCGATCTCCTGTCGGTGCCGGCGCTCGGCCTCGAGCTGCGCGACCTCGCGCAGCCCCACCGCGGAGCTGGCCAGCGCGCCGAGCGCCGCCAGGTTGTTGACCGCCACCGATACCAGCAGTCCGAATCCCATCGTGAAGGCCCCGACGACGCAGGCGACGTTCGGAATCAGCACGATCGCCCAGGCCCGTCGGACGTCGCGGCCGAGGTTCCGGGAGGCGTCGAACAGGTCGCAGAGCCGCGAGAGCTCGCCGTCGAGCAGCACGACCTGCGCGGCGTCCTCCGCCACGCTCGCCGGGCCGCGGACCGAGGCCGAGACCGACACATCGGCCGCTCGCATCGCCGCCGCGTCGAGCCGCCCGTCGCCGACGAAACAGACGCGACGGCCCTCCGCCCGGAGGCGTTCAACCAGGCCCGCCTTTTCCTCGGGCCTGACGCCGGCAAAGGAGCGGTCCACGCCCAGCAGGGCGGCCAGCCGGGCCGTTGCCTCCTCATCATCGCCCGAGACCAGGCCCACCTCGCGAACGCCCCGCGCCCGCATGTCCTCGATGATCCGGCCATTGCCCCGGCGGCCCCGGACGAGGACGGCCGATTGATCCAGCAGCAGGGTATCGACCCCGCGCATCGCCTCGAGCGCCCGGCCGTCCTTCACGAGGATTCCCAGGTGGGCACACCTCGCCAGCGAGGACACGAGGGCCAGCGGCATCGCCATGCGAGGTCCGGTGTCGAGGTCGCGGTGGAGCACGGCCAGGGCACCCGACGGCCCCATCATGGCCATCCCGGCCGCCCCCAGGGCGAGGGCCGGCAGCACCGCGTCGGCCGCGATCCGTTCGCCCCGCTGCTGGGCCTGGGTCCGGTAGCCGGCCGTCTGCTCGAGGATGCGGCCGATCTCGGCCGCGGCCGTCCGAGGCCCCGCGGCCTCGACCAGGACGATGACCTCTCCGGCCATCACCAGCGTCGCCGCGTGGAGGCGATCGCCGACCCGGCGCTCGACGGGCGTCGCCTCGCCCGTCAGCGCGTGCTCGTCGACCAGCGCCCGGCCGGCCACGATCCGACAGTCCGCCGGGACGAATTCCCCGGCCGTCGCGATGACGTGGTCGCCCGGCCGGAGGCGATCGGCGGCCACCCGGATCTCGGTCCCGTCCCGCCAGAGCCAGGCCGCGCCCGGCCGCTTGCCGAACGAGCCCAGGAGCACCCTCCGCGAGTCGTGCTCGGCCCGCACGATCAGCGTGCGGCCCAGGCTCGAGCACCAGCCGAGTACCGCCCCGGGCAGGATCGACATCGTGCCCAGGCAGCCGATCATGACGGCCGCGTCCAGCGCGGCCGGACCGGGACGTCCCCGGCGCCGTACCAGGTCAAACGCCGCCTCGCGGACCGAGCGAAACGTCGTGAAGGCGACCAGGGCCACGGCCGCCGGCAGGAGCGCCGGCACGGCGGTCTGGGCCAGGGCCGCGACCGGCAGGCTGGCCGTGGAGAGCGGCAGGTGCAGGTCGAGCGGGTCGGTCCGGCCGGCTGGACCGGCCGCGGCAAGCACCGCATCCAGGGTCTCGATGACCGCGATCGGATCGAGCTGCTCCGGGTCGTACGCAACCAGCACGGTCCCGCCGTTCGGGCGGGCCCGGCAATGCTCGATTCCCAGGACGCCCAGCAGCTCGCGCTCGACGACGCGGCAGAGGCCGGAACGGCGGTGGAGGGCCCGGTTCCTGAGCCGCAGCCGGCCCGGCCGGTCGAGCCGCGTCTCCCAGCCTGAGACCAGCCGTCCATGCGGGTAATAGCGGACGATCCCGCGATGGTCGCGGGCGGTGCTTGCGGGCGGCGGGACGGTCCGCCCAGCGTGCGGGGACGGTAGCCGGCGCTCGTCCGTGCCCGCGACCTCGCCCGCCGGACCAGGCGGCTGGCGGAGCAGGGCGATGATCCGCTCGAGGACAGCCATCGAGCCGTCCGCATCAGGAGCGTGACGGATCTCGGCAAACGGCGCGCGCCCGCCGCGGATCGAGACGCTGCGCACGCCCTCGGCGAGGAACACCCGCTCGAGGAAGGTCCGGCACGCCGAGCCGTCCGCGTCGGCGAACAGCGCGCGGTTGTGGACGCGGATCACTCCGGGCGACGGGAACGAGACCCGCGGATCGGCGGCCGTCATTCGAGGAGGACCCGGTGAGACCTGAGCACGAGGGAGATGGGACGCCGGACGGACGGACCGACTGGCGGATCGACGTCAGGTCTCGGGCTCGACGGCCGAGGCTGGAGCGGAGGACCCGCGGAGCGCGTCGGCCGCCGCGCGGGCGCCGTCGACGAGTCCGTGGACGACCGCGTTATCCTTCGGGATTACCCGGGCCACCATCGCCGCCGGGAAGACGAGGCCGTACGAGACGGTGTAGCTGGTGTGATAGACCGCGCTCGACAGGAACCGGCCGATCGCCGGCATGGCGTCGGACGCGCCGAGGCGGACCCGCTCGGCCCCGTCCTTCCCCGCCTGGACGGCGGCATCCATCGCGTCGGCGACGGCCTTCAACGGGTCGCTATCGGCAGCCGCGGACCTGGTCGGCATGGCAGGCAAGCTCCCGGGTGAAAGGGCAGGACGGGGCAGGGAAGCACAGGACAGGGGATCGGCCGGACCCGGCCGCTCGCCGGGTCACGGCCGTTCGCGATGGAGGTCCGGAGACCGCCGGTCGGCCGGGCAGAGGGGGCGAGATCGTCCCGGAGGGCGATTGGATGCCGTAGTGGTCCGTCTGCCGCAAGGTGTCGGGGATCGACGGCAGGAACCGCCCCTGATCGGGGCAATTTCTGCTGTAGGAGGCGGCTCCGTCCGCCGACCTTCGGCTACCGGACGATTCTGGAACCCCCTGGGCCGGCCGGATGGCTCAGACCTGGAACGAGCTGCCGCAGCCGCAGGTCTTCTGGACGTTCGGGTTGTTGAACACGAACCCGCGCTTCTCCAGCCCGTCGTAGTAGTCGATCTGGGTGCCGTCGAGATAGGGGTCGAACTTCTTGTCCACCGCCAGCTTGACCCCGTGCACGTCGACGACGCGGTCGCGCTCGCTGGTGCTGGTGTCGAACCCGAGGCTGTAGGAGAAGCCGCTGCATCCGCCGCCCTGCACGCCGACGCGAAGGACCAGCTCGCCCCCCTCGGGCACGCCTTGCTCCTCGACCATCTTGTCGATGATCTTCTTCACCTCGTTGGCCGCCTTCTCGGTCAGGGTCACGCTCATGACATCGTCTCCGTTCGGGGGGGTCCACGATCTACCGCGACAATCCAGTCTCTCTCAATCATACCGGATCGTCAAATCGTTCGTCATCCCGTCCGCGGCCGTTTCGTCCTTCGACTGCGGCGGCAGGAAAGTCTGTCAGGCCGTCCAGGCTGACCGTTCGGCCGTATCCGGTTGGAACGCCTGACCAGGAAGGCGACGGAGTGAGGCGCTGGAGGAGGCGACGGAGGACAGACATATTACCGCCGCCGAAGTCACCATGCAATCTGGCAGTCATGACGGCGCAAGGCGACGGAAAAGTGCCCGTCCTTTTGGGGTCGCTCAACCGGCGTTGATCAGGGTGCCGTAGACGTCGACCAGGGTTCTTCGCGTCGCTCTCGTCATGGTCGTCAGGGCAGGATGTCGTCGACGGGGATCGGGGGGAGCTGCTGGCCGTCGATCACGACGGGGATCTGCTGGCCCGGCTTGTAGACCTTGCTCGACCGGTAGCGGCCTTCCTTGACCGGACGGGTGTAGACCTCGACCTGCCTGGCCACCAGGTTGACGATCCAGTAGACCGCGATCCCGGCCCGGGCATAAGCCGTCCGCTTCTTACCGCGGTCCTGGCTCAACGTCGACTCGGAGACCTCGACCAGGAGGCCCACATCGTCGGCCGTGGGAATCCGGTGTCGGTAATCGGCGTCGGAACCGCGGACGATCGTGACATCCGGCTCTGGTTCGTCGAACTTGGGGATTCGCACGGGCTCTTCCTTCCGCGACGTCCACCCGTCTGGCAGCCGACGATCCAGCGCCTTGACGGTTTCCTTGGTCGCGTAGCTGTGCCCCGCGTTCTTGCCCATCTTGTCCACCATGTAACCGTCGATGAGCTCGACTCTGCCAGGGTCTTCCAGCACCCCGAAATCGATGATCCGCTCGTACTCATCGACAGTGATTCGGTGGAGTGGCGGCGTCCTGCGAGGAGGCGAAGGTGAGACCCCCGGTCGAGTCGGTGCAATCGTCGCCATCAGGTTGCTCCGTTCCGCTGCTGACCGAACCCTTACCCTCGCCGCCTCGATAGCCATCGTGTTCGATTCCGCCATCGCCCGCAAGCCCGACGGACGAGGTCAGCCGCCATCACTCGTCCGTCGCGATTCGTAGCCGGGGCAAGTCCCGATCGAGGATCTCCGCGGCGACCGCCGAGGCGGTGGACCCCTTCTTGATCGCCGTGAAGACCGATGAGGCGACGGAGGACAGGCGACGGACAAGGCGACGGGGCGACGGAGGACACGGGGCGACGGAGGACAGGCATATCACTACCGCCGGTGACTCCGCGCAATCTAGCGACCATGGCATCGCGGCACAGCGGAAAAGTGCCTGTCCTTTTTGGGTTTCTGAGACCGAGCTCGCGGCGCCGGAGGACCGGCATATTACCGCTGCTGAAAAATCCATGTAATCTGGCGACCATGGAGGGTAACGCAACGGTAAAACGCCTGTCCTTTTTGGGGTTGCGAGGCAGCCCGCCGGGGCGCGATCGATCATCTATGCCGGTAGCCGTTGAGCCCCTGCCGAAGCTTAGCAAGCTCTTGAGCGGTAACCTCTTCGATGTTGTGGTAATCTTGCCGCGCGATGAGATAGTTGCGATAGTCACTAGCAGACTTGCACTGAAATCCCTGGACTCTAGATTTATGAAACGATCTTTGTTCGGGCATGGTAAAACTGAGATGCTTGAAATTCATTCCTTTAAGCAGCAAATCATGTCGATTCATCGTCATCCAGCTCACCCAATCTACCAGACACTCGTTTGCCTGAGGCGGCAAGCTATCATCAAATGGATAGAACAAAATATTTGTGAATCCTACGAAAACTAAATAATTACGGGGGCATACAAATGTGTCATTTGATATGACACTCACATTGAGGAAATGCGAACGATCACCGGGGAACCAAGTCGATTCGACTCGTTGAAACTGGCAATCGTTCACGATGACACCGTCGGGACCTGAGAGAGCATCGAGTATGGGTTTCAGGATGTTGTCTACGTCCGGCGGAGAGTCGGATTCGTACCGCTCACGCATTGGACCAAACCACTGAATCTCTAATTTGGCATCACCGGTTATCAAGAATGGCACAAGCCGCGTCAGAGACCGAATGCAACTCATATAGGGCTGTTTTATGGTGCCTCTCGACTGAGCGGAGACCGGCAGTCGATCCAATCGGA
Organism: Planctomycetales bacterium; assembly: GCA_027452145.1. GTDB lineage: Bacteria > Planctomycetota > Planctomycetia > Isosphaerales > Isosphaeraceae > JAKAUH01. The sequence goes on along the minus strand of DAIDHB010000249.1, from coordinate 13,259 downwards.
TCTCCACCCTTCCTTTGTCTTCATCTGCGCGGATGCTTCCCACGTCCGATACGTTCCATTCCTTAGCCGCTGGTTCCGTATGCATGACTGCCTCGCCATGAGAGGGCAAACGCCTTGTAATGCGTCTCGCAGGTCAAGCCGGGTCTGGGCGGCCTCCGAGTCGGCGCTCTCGGGTCGGCTTTCGACGAGAAGCACGCAATCAACCTCGCCGGTAATTCCCTCTTCAGCGGTCGGCCGGATCTTCTCATCGACCGTGGTGAGTGGGAACCGGAAGTAAGGCGAAGGCGACGGCGGGCAGGCATATTACCGCCGCCCGGCTTTCCATGCAATCTGGCGACCACGGCGGAGCGCCACAAAGGACAGGCACTTTTCCAGCGCCTTGCGAAGCCGCCACAAAGGACAGGCACTTTTCCAGCGCCTTGCGAAGCCGTGGTCGCCAGGTCGCATGGATGTCCAGGCAGCGGTCTTAGTCCTGTCCTCTGTCGGTGCGCTGTCGCTTTGTCGCCGGTTGTCTGGCAGGGAAAGCCGTGATAGACTAGCCGAATTCGACCAGTCTAAGCGCAAGGAGGTTTTCCATGGAATCGGTTGGCGCCTACGAGGCGAAGACACATCTACCCCGGTTGCTCGATCGCGTGGCAAAAGGCGAAGAGATCCAGATCACCCGCAATGGCCGTCCGGTCGCCCGGCTGGTTCCCGAGCCCGCCGAGGAAACCACGGACATCCGCTCGGTCATCGCTCAGATCCGGGAATTTCGCAAGGGCCGAACGCTTGGGGATGATCTCACGATCCGCGACCTGATCGAGGAAGGACGGCGATTCTGATGGTCAAGGCGAAAGGAAACGCCCGCAAGTCCAGGGAAGGCTTTGTTCTCGACAATTCCATCGTCATGGCCTGGAGCTTCGAGGACGAGACCGACGAGTACGCCGACGCGGTGCTCGACCGCCTGGCCATCGCCCGCGCCGTCGTCCCTGCTCTCTGGCCTCTGGAAGTCGCGAACGCACTGCTCATGGGCGAGCGCCGCAAACGATCGACCGAGGCGGAAACCATCAAGTGGACAGCCATCCTGAAGTCGTTGCCCATCGTCATTGATGGCGATACGAACGCTCATGCCTGGAGCGACACGCTCACCCTGGCGCGCGGCCACAATCTCACCGCCTACGACGCCGCTTACCTGGAGCTAGCCATCCGCCGCAGTCTGCCGCTGGCGACCATCGACGGAAAGCTCAAGGTCGCCGCGAAAACGGTCGGCGTTGCGCTGTTCGAGGTCTCCTGATCTCTGCTTTTCCAGCACCACAAGGCCGGGTGCCCACGAGGCGGTACGGGGGCGGCAGCCCGTGCCGATCTGTCGGGCCTCGTCGCCGGAGTGACGGGAAAATCGGTCCTGTCCGGGCCGGGCCGGACAGCACGGGCTCAGGCGGCGGCTCGGGGAGTTCGGGCCTGAGGACCCGGCGATTGACGTCGCCGGTTCGCCAGGACCCCGGCGCGGAAGGCGTGTGAACGCGGCTTCACCTACGCGATTGTTGCCGCGACTCGAGGCGCGCTCGCTCGGCGGCGACGACCAGGGCGTGCGGGTAACGCACGCGGTCGCCGGCCATCTCGCCGGAAGCGCGGCGGACGCGGTCGCGCCAGGCCGGGAGCCGGCGGCTTTCGTCCGCCTCGGCCAGGTTCGCGACACGGCGGGTGATCCATTCGGGGAAGTCCGAGCCAGCCGGCCAGGGGCGGCGGATCGCCTCGTCCCAGAGGTCGAGGGCATGGGTGAAGCCGCGCTCGCCGTCGGAATCGCGGGCGGCCCGCGCCAGGCGCTGCATCGTGGCCGTCTCGATCGCGATCCAGTCGCGGCGAGTCAGCTCGGCCGCGGGAATTCGGGTCAAGCGGGAGACCAGCTCGTCCCAGTCGCCCGAGCGGGTCAGGGCGTCGATCAGCAGGGTGTCGAGGATCGCACGTTTGCGGGGTTCCAGGCGGTCGCGGGGGAGGGTCGCGAGGACCTTCGGCCAGTCCGTGCCGGGGCGAGAGGACGCGAGCGGCCGGGCCTGCCGGCCTGGGCCGGCGTGCGCGGCCTCGAAGATCGCCGCGGCCAGGCACCAGTCGAGCCGGCGGGCGGCCGAGGCTCCGTCGTTGCCCGATGGCGGCGGGGGTTCGGCCGGTGCGTCGACGTCGACGGCCGGCCAGGCGGCGTAGGAAGGGTCTTGCTGGCGCCACGTGTCGGGGTTCAGGCGGATCCGGTCGAGCCCGGACGTGGGGAGCCGGTAGAGCGGGTCGCCGAGGTACGTCAGCCGCCAGGGGCGGCCGAACGGCTCGGATTCTCCCTGGCGCAGGGCCGCCGAGAGCGGCATCCCCTCGACCGCCAGCTCGGCCACCAGGCCCGGGATGCGGAACGACATCAAGTAGGGCTCATTCACCGAGCCGAAATAGACGAACGCGCCCTGCTCGAGCCAGCGGCCGGCGATGGTGCCGGGATTGGTCGGATCGGCGGCCGAAAAACTGTGGATCATCACGACCGCGGCCGGGGAGCCGCCGGGGATGTCGGCCGGCCGACCGGGACCGCCGGCGATCGAGAAATCCGTCGGACTCCCCGTCGAGTTCAGCCAGATCATCCCGAACCGGTTCGCCGGATCCATGATCCGCTGCCAGCCGGCGAGCGTCGCGTGCCCGCCTCCGGCCAGGACGAAGGGCCCGACCGCCAGCCCCGGCCGGGCCAGCCGGCGGGCGACGGGAAACAGCGAGTACGCCGACCAGGGCAGCTCGGGGCCGTAGGTGTCCCACAGCAATGTGCCCCCCGGCGCGAGGAACATCGCCCCCATCGCGCGGTAGACGCTCGCCGCCGGATCGCCGGTCAACCGCCCGGTGAACGCCCATCGGGTTCGCGCGCGCTCCAGGCAGCCCGCGTCCGGCTCGCCCGCGAGGACCCGGCCGATCAGGTCGTCGACCGCAAGGAGTCCTCGGCGAACGCCCCCCTCCGAGTCATTGTCATACCGATAGGGCCAGTCGCCGGCGATCGTCAGGAAGTCGCAATCATCGCCGAGGCCGGCATACTGCGGGACGGCGGCCGCGACGCCGGACTCGATGCGGCGGGCAAATCGCCAGGCGGCTTCGAGCGAGAGGACCTCGTCGTGCCGGGGGGTTCCGTCCGACCCGTCGCCGTCGAGATTCCAGAGCCCAGGCTCGACCCGGACGATCGGCTGGAACCGACCCGCGGCCAGCGCCACGGCCCCGGCGAGCATCGGGCTGTCGGGCGAGGCGAGCACCACGCCCGGCGGCGTCCGGCCCAGCCCTCGCGGCGGCACGCCGGCCGGAGGCAGCCGATCATCCGATACGGAAGGCGGCGTCCAGGCGCGTGCCACGGCCTTCATGGCCGCCATCCACCGCGCCAGCCGCTCGGATTCGTGGGTGGGGCGGTTTGCCGACCCCGGACCTGGCCCGGGGCTTTTGAGGGTCTCCCCGGCCGGGCGCCTCGACGTGTAGCGGACCACCCGCGCCGGCCGGAACGCGCGGAGGAACGGCAGCACCTGGGCCGGCTCGTCGATGAGGATCGGGAACCAGTGCTCGTCGTCCCAGGCGGCGATCGCCTCGAGGAACGAAGGTACGTCGGGGACGAGGCAGACCTGGTCGACGACCGTCCGCCGCGGCCCGGCGGCGAGCCGCCAGGTCTCGCCCGCTCGGCGCAGGGGGATCAGCCGCGGATCGGCAGCCAGGGTGGGCAGAACCGGCCGCTCGGCCGTGCCGTAGACCGCCGCCCAGGTCGGATCGCCAGGCTCGGGACGGCCCATGGACCGCGGCCGGCCAGGCAGCCGGCTCGCCGCATCGCCGGGCAGGAAATCCTTCGCATCGGCGGCCAGGGAACGCCACCGCGCGAGCATCGCGACCAGGCCGAGCGCCACAACGGTGATCGCCCCGAGGAGGACCGCCGAGGCCTTGTGCCATCCCGCTCGCCTGGTGCCATGCAATCGACGGTCTCCGTTTCCTGAAATCCCTTTTGACCTCCGGACTTAGAAACGATCCGAGAACCGCTGGATCCGGCGGACCGGCGACGTGAGTCGCCGGATGCTTTCACTTCATGCGGGACCCGGCGACTGACTGACATCGCCGGTTCGCCTGGGCTTTGGACCCGGCGACTCACGTCGCCGGTTCGCCTGGACTTTGGACCCGGCGACTGACGTCGCCGGTTCGCCTTTTTCTTCGTGCAAATCTCGGGCGACGGGGCTCCCTCCGTCGATCCCGCCGGGCTCGATCCGGGTGCGTCGAGCCTCTGGACACCGGGGAACCGGGGCCGGCCCGACGACGTTCGGGTGGAGCGGATCCCCGACAATCGTTATACTCGACGGGGTCCCGAAATCTTGCAACCCCCGATATCCAGGCGGCGAGGGCCGGCGCAGGATCGCGCGGCCCTGTTCGCTCACAGGATCCGACAGGAGGGGGACAGGCCGTCCGGAGATTCGGAGCCGGTCCCCGTTTCGTCGGGCCCTTCAAGAGATAAGTGCCATGAAAAAAGGCGGCATCCTCAACCCCGCGATCTGTTCCCTCCTGGCCGAGCTCGGGCAATCCGACGAGCTCCTGATCGTCGACGCCGCCTATCCGCTGCCGACCGACGGCCACGTGATCGACCTGACCCTCACCCCCGGGATTCCCCGGCTGCTGGATGTGCTCCGCGCCGTCAGCGAGGAGCTGGTGGTGGACGCGATTGCCGTGCCGGCCGAGATCAAGGACTACAGCCCGCGCATCTACCAGGAGATCCTCAAGATCATGGGCGACACGGACGTCGACGAGGTCCCGTTCCACGAGTTCAAGGAGCAGGCGCTCGACGTGAAGGGGATCATCCGCTCGGCCGAGTTCAGCGCGTATGCCAGCGTCCGCCTTGTGGCCGGCAGCGCGTTCTGAGCGCGGTTTCGTAGCGGTCCGATCGATCGCGGGGTCGGATTCCATCCCCGCGGATCGTCCCTCGTGCGCGCTGACAGGGCGAATCGGCCGCCGGCCGCTTGACCGGCGGGGCGCGATGTGATGCACTCGGCTCGGGGTCGCCCCGCCGAACAGGCCCTGCCGAAGGAATCCCATCATGCCCAGTCGATTCGCACGCCGGGTGGCCGCACTGATCCTCCTGGTCGTCATCCCCGCCGCCCGTGCCGAGGCCGACGACTGGGGCGCCTACGCGATCGTCCCGGCCAGCGCGCCCGGCCTGACCCTCGAGGCCGTCGACGCCCGCTCGGTCGGGGGCGCCGTCGTCTCGATCGGCCGGCCGAATCATGGTCCGGCGCAGAAGTGGACCATCACCCCCGGCGAGGGAGACACTTACCTCATCCGGCCGGCCCATGCCCCCAGGCTGGTCCTCGCGGTCGCGGAGGGCGGCACGAAGATGGGCACGCCGATCGTCCTCGAGGCGGATCGCGGCAAGCCCTGGCAGCGCTGGTCGCTGTCGAAGAATGAAGACGGGTCGTATTGCCTGATCCCGGCGCACGCCCGGGGGATGGGCCTGGATCACCTCGGCGGCGACCCCAGGCCCGGCGCGAAGATCGATCTCTGGGAGAACCGCCCTGGCGACCGCCACCTCCAGTGGTTCGTCCGGCCGCTCGCCGGGTCGCCCGCCGTCGCCGTTGGCGTCGGCGGCGTGCCCGAGACCCCGCCGAGCACCTACACGCCGCCCGAGCTGAAGCCGGGACAGGTCAAGGCCGGCCGGGTCGAGCAGTTCACCTTCGCGACCAGCTCCATCTACCCCGGCACCACCCGCCAGGTCCATGTCTTCATCCCGGCCCAGTACGACGGCTCGAAGCCCGCGTGTGTCTCGGTCAAGTTCGACGGTTATAACCCGGCCGAGAAGCCCATCCTCGAGGCGATGATCGCGGCCGGCGAGCTGCCGGTCACCGTGGGCATCTTCGTCCGCCCCGGCGACCTGGCCTCGCCCGTCAAGGGGACGATCGGCCGGCGCAACCGCTGCCTCGAATACGACGCCGTCGGCGATGCGAATGCCCGGTTCCTGGTCGACGAGGTCCTCCCCGAGGTCGCCCGCCGGTTCGACCTGAAGCTCTCGGCCAGCGGCAACGATCGTTCGATCTCCGGCGGCAGCAGCGGCGGGATCGCCGCGTTCAACGCCGCCTTCCATCGCCCCGACCTGTTCAGCCGCGTGTATGCCAACAGCGGGAGCTTCGTCGCCTTCCGCGGCGGCCACGAGTTCCCCACGCTCGTCCGGAAATTCGAGCCCCGGCCGATCCGCGCGTATTTGACCACCGGCATGCGGGACATGGAGAACGCCGCCGGCGACTGGTTCCTCCTCGACCTCGAGATGGACAAGTCGCTGAAGTTTTCGGGCTATGATTATCGGTTCCGGGTCATCAACGGCGGGCACGTCGCCGGCTATTACGACTGTTTCCGCGAGGCGATGGCCTACGTGTGGAAGGACTGGCCGAAGCCCGTCGAGCCCGGCCCGGGCGCCCCGAGGGTCCGCGACCTGATCCTCCCCGGCGAGCCGTGGCGGCTCGTCGCCGAGGGGCTCCACGACGTCCGCGCGGGTGCAGGCAACGAGCGGGGCGAGGTCACTTTTGTCGACCCATCGGCCGGCGCGATCCGGAAGATCGATATAGATGGGTCGATCTCCGATTTCATCCCCGATGCCGGCCAGGCCGACGGCCTCTCGTACGGGCCTCGGGGCGAGCTATACGCCGTCTCGGGCCGGACCGGCAAGGTCGTGAGATTCGAGGGATCGGGGTCTGGGTCGGTCGTGGTGGCCGACGGGCTTTTCGCCCGCCACGTCCTGGCGATGCCCGAGGGGGGCCTGTTCGTCGCCGGGCGCGCGTCGGGCGAGGACCGCGATTCGGTCTGGTTCGTCAGGGATGGCCGCAAGGCACGGGTCGACTCGGCCCCGAAATCGGCCGGCGGCCTGGCCTACCGCCCCGATCGCTGGCTCCTGGCGGTGGCGGACGGCCGGTCGAAGTGGGCGTTTAGCTACCGGATCAAGCCCGACGGCTCGCTCGCCGACCGCGAGCGGTTCTTCTGGCTGCACGTCCCCGACTGGGAGGACGACGCGGGCGCCGAGGGGGCCTGTTACGCGAGGGAGGGGCAACTCCTGATCGCGACCCGCTTCGGCGTCCAGTCGTGCGCCGACGACGGGCCGAGCCAGGTCATCCTGCCGCTCCCCGGCCGCGCGAGGCCGCTGGGCCTCTGCTTCGGCGGCCGCGAGCATGATGTGCTCTACGCCTTCTGCGGCGACCGGATCTACCGTCGCAAGCTCAGGGTCCACGGAGTCGGCGCCTGGACGCCGTTCACGCCGGTTCGCGCGACGCCGCTCTGAGCGTGCCTGCGCGTGGCCCGGGAGATTCGCTAGCGGATGGTCGAGGTGCCGGGCGTCTTGCGTCCATCAGCCAGATTCAGCAGCCCGTGGAGCGGGTCCGCCGATTGACCCGTTAGGCGTCAGGCGCCGACTCTCACAAACGGATACCAGATCCCTCTCACGACAATCGGACCCATATGTTCTCGAACGTACACTGACTCCAGATCAGCCGCGCGGACCCCTTCATCGATTCGCAAGGAGCCGACGTCTTCGGGCAAGTACCCGCCGTACTCGGAGGTGCGGATGATGGCCAGTGCATCGTCCAGAGAGTGTGCGGTAACGCCGAAGCCGAGTGGCCCGTGCCGAGCGGGCGAGACGATCCAGAACGCGGTCAGCGCCATGTCCGCCGAGACTCCCTCCGCCGCAACCAGACGACACAACTCAGGAGGCCGCTGCATCACCTCGTTAGCCCATCACGCGTACCCGAGAAGCGGGCCATCCTCGGCGTGCGTTCCGATCATTCCACCCCGTCGGGCGTCGAGGCTGCGTCGGCGGCGCGCGAGGCGGCGGCACGGGAGCGGGAGGAACGGGAGCGGCCGCGGGTGGTTCGGGTGCTGCGCGCCGGCTGCTGCGGGCGGGCCGGCTCGAGCCCCTCGACGCGCGACATCACCAGGCTGCCGCTCTCGGGCGTGAACTTGTAGGTGAAGTGGCGGTGGAAGCTCTGGCCCAGCAGGGGCGCGATGTTCCCCTTGCCGGGCGGCATCACGGCGGCGGCGACGCCGTTCACGGTGAACCGGCCGACGCGCATGGTGGGAATCGTCACCTGCCGCGCCTCGACCTTCGTGCCGTCCGCCGTCTCGCAGATGACGACCGGGTCGGTCGGGCCGGGCTTGATCCCGATCTCCTCGGCCAGCTCGGATGGGATCGTCGTCAAGCCGGCGCCGGTGTCGAAGACCATCGGTCGGACGACCTTGCCGTTGAAGGTCGCGTCGACCCAGAAGACGCCACCGCGTTTGTGCAGGTTCACCGCGTCGGTCATGACCGATTGCTCGGCCCGCTCGAGCAGCTTGATGTTACTGGCGAACTGGGGCGAGGGGCCCAGGCGCGGTTTCGTCTTCGCCGACTGGCCGACGGCGGCGATGGCGTTCTTGACCGCCTCGTCGGACGCGAGGGCGGTATAGGACTTCTGCGCGGCGTCGACGGCCTGGCGGAGGTCGAGGACGGCCTGGATGAACGCCTCGCGGCGACGGGAGACTTCGCCCTGGAGGCGGTCGCGGGCCGCCGGGTCGCCCGCCGGGCTGGTCCGGAGCAGATTAATGTTGTCGGCCAGGCCGTTGTAGGCCATCGCGGCCTGGTTGCGCTGGGCGACCAGCTCGTTCCGCTGGGCCAGGACCTGGAGGTTGCCCGGAGGCAGGGCGCGGATCTGCTGGTCGAGCTCGGACATCTGCTGGTTGAGGACGACGCGCCGGGCGAGCATCTCGCGCACCTGGGCCTGGCCGTCGGCGGCCTGCCGCTCGAGCTCCGAGCGGTGGCGGGCGGCCTGGAGCAGGTGATTATGCAGGGCCTTCAGCTCGCTGGACTTCTTCTGGATCTCGCCCTCGACCGGCAGGACATACGTCGATCCGACCTGCTTGAGGCCGCGGGCCTTCAGCACGTCCGCGGGTGAATCCTGGGGCACCGCCGCGAGATCGGACGGGGCGGGGCCGGCCGCGAGCAGCAGTGTCACCGCGAGAACCACGCCCACACCGCCTCGGGGGCGTCCGTGAGAAGACATCCACGTACCTCCAGTCAGTCCCCGGCGTCGCGGCGTCCGATGCCCACTCGTGCCGGGCCCTCCGGGCCGGCGGGATCGTCTCATTGGCTCAGTCGGATCGGATTGGATCGAGCCGACGGAGAAACTCCGGGTTCGTTCTCTTGCGCCCAGCACCCGGCGACTGACGTCGCCAGGTCGCCCGTGGGATCAGAAGGGCGAGGCCGAGTCGCCGGCGGGCGCGGCGTGTTTGGCCGTTTTGGAGCGGCGGCCCTTGCGGGTGGACCTGGCCGGCCCGTTCGCTGAGTCTCCGGCGGCCTCGGCGCGTTCAAACTGCTCGAGCATCTTGATGTCGAGGCGGATCGCGTGCGACGGCCCGAGCTTGGGCTTGATGCCCGCGGAGCCCTCGGGCGTGTCGAGCCACTTCTGGACGCGCGGCTCCTTCGCCACGGCGGCGTATTTCTCGTGGAGGCCGTCGACGAGCTTGCGCAGCTCCTGCACGGCCTGGTGCCGCTCCTCGCGGCGGGTGCGCACGTCGGCATCCGCCTGGAGTCGGGCCTTCGGGTCGTATTTCTGACCCTTGAGCTGGTTCAGGTAACTGGTGCGCTGGGTGACCTCGGCCTGGAGTTCGTTCCGGTAAGCGGTCAGCTCCTGGTGGAGCTGGTAATTGACCGGATAGCCGCGGCGCTTGGGGATGCGATTGAGCGCGTTCCTGGTGGCGTTCAACTCGTTCTTGTACTGGTTGAGCTCGTCGTTCAGCCCCTTGAGCGTGGCCTGGTATTGCTCGGGGCTGAGCGTCATCTGCTGGCGGGCGACGTCGTGGGCGAGCTGGCGGGAGAGGTGGCGGACCTCGTCGGCCTTGGTGTGGACCTCGGACTCGGCCTCGAGGACCAGGAGCGGTCCCGACCGCTTGAGCCCTACCTTGGCGAGCTCGGCCTCGGACGGCCCGTCGCCGGCCAGGACGCCGGCGCCGGCCGCCAGCGCCGCCAGGCCGACGAGTCCGCCGAGGATCCGCCTGATTGTACGTCGCCGCATGCGAATGTCCTCCGCGCGCGTTCCGATCGGTTGGGGGATCGAGATGACCCTGAAATCATCATACGCCCGGGGTGCCGGGCGATCAAATCGCGGGGTGGCCGGCCGGCGGTCGGGGACGAGTCGCGACGTCGGGCGATCAGCGCCGGTGCCGGCCCGATCCGCGGCGATCGCGGCGGGGCGTGCCGGCGGGGAGCGGGATCGACGGCGCAGGTAGCCCAGGGGTGGCGGGTGCGCCCGCTGCCGCCGCGGCGGCGGCCGTGGCGGTGCCGCGGGCCTCGCGCTCGCCGCAGAACCGCGTCACGACGTACGTGCCGCTCTTGGGGTTGCGCTCGATGTCGGCCAGGGCGAGGTTGTCGGCCTCCTCGAGCAGGTGGGTGAAGCTCCGATAGCCGTAATAGCTCTCGTCGAACGACGGCTTCTTGCGCTTCATCGTGTCCTTGATCATCGAGGCGTAGAGCTGCTCGTGATTCTCGCGCCGGAGGGCATAGCACGCCTCGATGAACAGGCTGAAGACCTCGCGCTGCCGCTCGGGCAGGTTGGGCGGCAGATACCCGGCCAGGTCGATGGCCATCTGCTGCTCGGTCTGCTCCTGGCGCTCGAGGTCCTCGTAGTAGATGAACTCGTCGCAGTTGTCCCGCAGGAGGTCCGAGGTCGAGCCCTTCATCCCCAGGCCGATGACGTGCCTGCCGTTCTCCTTGAGCTTGGAGACCAGCGGCGAGAAATCCGAGTCGCCGGAGACGATGACGAACGTGTCGACGTGGGGCTTGCTCCAGGCCAGGTCGATGGCGTCGACCACCAGCCGGATGTCGGCCGAGTTCTTGCCGGTCTGCGACCGCTTGGGGATCTCGATCAGCTCGATGGCCGACTCGTGGAACGGAGCCGTGTAGAGCGGATAGCGGCTCCAGTCGGCATAAGCCTTCTTGACGATGAGCTTCCCTTTTTCAACCAGGCGCTCGAGCACCTTCTGAATGTCGAACTTGATCTTGCGCTGATTCTGGAAACCGATCGCCAGGTTCTCCAGGTCGATGAAGACGGCGAGGTTCCGTTCGCGTTCGGCCTTCGATATGGACAAGTTGGCTGGCTCCGCCCGTGTGAACGGCTCAAGAGCGGATCGGCCAGGACGGGACCGCAGCCGACCGGTCCCACGACGTCTCCCGTGCCGATCGCGGGAGAAATGCTCCCCCGGCTTGACCATACTGCAATCGGCCGAAGATCGCAACCCGAGATGCGTCAGGAAGTTTCGGCCCGTCCTGCCCTCCGACCGCCGCCCCGACGCCGCGATCCGGCCGGCGCCGGCGCCCGTCTTCACCCGCCTTGCCCAGAGGTCGCCACACGACCCCAGGCCTCTCTTTTCTCGTCTTTCAAATGGGATGGATGGGTAAGTTCTTCCATTTGGGGCGTTTTGCGGGACAATAGGCATGGAATGTGGGAGGACGGAGTTGCGGGTTCTACAGAAAGAGTGGCAACGGGAGAACGCGAGATGTTCGTGCAACGAGGCGCCCAGCTTCTGGTTGTGGCCGGGGTGGTCCTGGCCGGGATCGGCCTGACGGATCGGGGCCGAGCGTGGGGTCAGGCGGGGACGGCGACTCCCCAGGCGGGGGCCGGCGCGGTCGCGGCCTCGGGGCAGGGCGGGGCGGCGGTCCTGGTCCCGCAGACGCAGACCGTGTATGAGACGGTGCAGGCGACGCAGTGCGTCCAGGTGCCCGTCACGCACATGCAGACCTGCTACCGGACCGAGTACCGGACCGAGACGGTGCCGGTGACGCGGATGGTGCCCGAGACGGTGAACGAGACGCGGACGGTGACGACGTATGTGCCGCGGCAGCAGGTGGTCCGTCAGCCGGTGGTCCGGGTGGTCTGCGAGCCGGTCACGATGACGCGGCGGTGCTACCGGCCCGTCCCGGTGACGAAGAACGTGACGACGACGGTCTATGAGAATCGCTGCTCGACCGAGATCGTGGACAAGGTCGTCACCCGGATGATCCCGCAGTGCGTCAGCGAGATCGTGCCGGTGACGCGGATGGTGCCGGTGTGCGAGATGCAGACCTGCTACGAGACGCGGATGGTGCCGGCGACGGCGGTCGTGCCCGTGGTCGCCTGCGGCCACAAGTGCGGCCACAAGTGCGGCGGCGGCTGCGGCCAGTGCGGCGGGGCGACGGCCTGCGTCGCCTATCGCCAGGTGGCGACGTGCGTGCCGCAGCAGGTGCCGGTCACGCGGCCGGTCACCCGACCGGTGCCCCAGACGATCCAGGTCCCCCGGCAGCGGGTGACGTTCACGCCGGTGCAGGAGACGATCCGCGTCCCGCAGATGAGAGTCGAGCGCATCCCGCACCAGATCACTCGCTGCATCACCACCTGCGAAATGCAACCCTACGAGGTGACGGTGACCGACATCGTGCCGAAGCGTGTCACCGAGTACGTCGAGGCGACCGTGTGCACCATGGTGCCGCAGCAGGAGACGGTCACGGTGCCGGTCACGCGCTGCCGTCCGGTGACCGAGCACGTCACGCGGCAGGTCCCGGTGTGCGTCCCGTACCAGGTCCCGGTCACGGTGATGACAACACAGGTCCAGCCGATCGCGCGGCAGGTCCCGGTGACGCGAACGGTCATGGTCCCGACGACCACGCCGGCGGCGTCGACCCAGGCGGCCTCGCCGCAGCGCTAGGCCGTCGCGGACCCCGACCGCATCGGCTCGGCATCCCGGGATTCGACGCGAAGAGCCGAGATCAAACATGCCGGAATGGCGGGTCGGCTCGCCACCGGCTCCGAATCCCGAATTCAACCGCGGAAGGCGCGACAGAAATCGGATGGGAAGAGGCAGGCGATCGCCGGCGGCTCGATCGCCACTCCTTTTCGGCGTCCTTCGCGGTTTCCTCCTTCGATGGCCCTTCCCGGTCCGGCGCGGATCTCCGACCCGCGCCGGACAGGAGTGGGTCGAGGAAGACGGCCCCGCTGAAGGGGCGTGGGCAAAGCGGAATCCGGTGGGTAGCGGCGGCGACCGCCGATTCGCTGGGTTCGCCCGCGCGCCGGGTCGGACCGTCGGACCGGACCGATGCCTTCCCCATGGGCGCCGGGCGCTCTAGGCTCTGTCTGAGAAACGGTTTTTCAGTTATTATGAAGGTGGGAGGTTTCCGAAGGGAGGCCCACCATGCGACGCTATGAAATCGACCCTCGTCTCTGGAAGTGGATCGATCCGCTCCTGCCCCATCCGACCCATCA
>DAIDHB010000248.1 GCA_027452145.1 Planctomycetales bacterium | reverse complement strand
TCGAGGCGATTCATCCCGCAACCCAGGTTCAGACGCAACTCGTCCATGAGCCGGCTCCGTCCGGTCGGGTGTCCGCATCCGCAACCCGGCGGGACGGCCTCGCCCGTCGCTCGAGACCAGGCCGCGCGGACGCGGTCGAATGTGTTCGTGAATGTGGCGGCCGGCGTGGACCCGCCGACGATGGGGAGAACGGCGTGGCGAGCGCGGAATCCCGGGCCCAGGAACCGTGGCCGGGCCCCGCCGAGCCGCGTGCCGCGGTCCTGAGAGCTTGTGAAGCAATCGGTTTTGAAGAGGAAGAATAGAAGAGAGCGAATCGATGCAACGGGCGACCCAGTAAGGTCGTTTGCTGCTTCGTTCTATCCTCTCTGCTCTTCGCCTACGATTCTTTCACAACCTTCTATGAGTCGCTTCAAGTCAAGCCCGCGATTGATTTTTTTCCTGGCCGCCTGCACGCGCGGACGGCGATCGTACAACTCTCACGGTGGGCGGCCGGCCTCGCCGTCCTCGGGGAGGCCGGCCGCCCACCGTGCTTTGGTTCCCACTCAACCCAACTTTACATCTCCGAATTTCACCTCCTCCACCCTTCGGCTTCTTCTCGGGCATTGGCGGCTGGCGGCTTCAGCGGACTGGCCGGCCCGTCGGGTCGGCTCGACCTTCTCTCCGTGTCGATCTCAACCGATCGAGCACCGAATACTGCGTCCGTCAATTGATTGACGACTCCGAAGCCAGAACTGTGGGAGCGAGCCCTTCTGACTCACGGCACCCCTTGATCGAGGTAGCCAGGCTGATTTGCTCGGTCGCTCCCCCAGCCCCGTTCGCCCGTGATTCCACCAAGGATTGTGATTTACCCCACCTCAAGGCCCGTCCGATCCCGGCCGGTCCCGGTCCGCCCGGCCGGTGGCCTCGGTCCCGATCCGGTCCGTCCCGGCCCCTCCCGGCCGCTCCCGGCCGCTCCGGTCCGACCGCTCAATCCGCCGCCAACTTGCTGTTGAGCTTCTGCTCCCATGGCACCTCCTTCGCTCCCAACGGCACCTCCCCCTTTTCCACGTACTTCCACAGCGCGATCAACAGCTTCCGCGCCAACGCCACGATCCCCACCTTCCTCGCCCGTGCGTTGCCCGAGCCGAACCGCCTCTGATACCACTGGCTCAGGGCGCTCTCCGGCTGATAACGCAGCCAGCCCCACGCCAGTTGCACCAGCACCCAGCGCACCCGGTGGTTCCCCGCCTTGCTGATCCCCTGCTCGCGTTGGCTGCCCCCGCTGGCATACGGCGTCGGGACCAGACCCGCCAATCCCGCCAGCTCCCGCCGGTTCTTGATCTTCCGCCAGCCGAAGATCTCCCGCACCAGAATCCACGCCCCCGCCTGGCCGATCCCCTTGAGCCTCAGCAGCTGCCGCACCATCTCCACGTGCGGCTCCTGGTCGTCCCGCACCACCTTCCGCTGCTCCTTCGACAGCTCCCGGATCTGCGCGTCGACCTGCTTCCACCTCTCGAACTCGCGGAGCATCCGCTCGACGACCTTCGGCGGCATCGGCTCGCCGTCCCACTGCCGCATCTGCTCCAGCCGCCGAGGGAACTCGGCGTTCACCACGACGTCGAGGCCGAAGCCCGCCAGCAGCCCCTTGATCCGGTTGGTGTGCTCGGTGCGCTGGCCCTTCAGGTCGATCAGCTCGCGATGCCGCTGGCGGCGGTCCTCGTCCTCGACGGTCGGGACGCGGACGACCCGCCAGACCCTGGGCTCGCCGTTATGATAACGGATGAGCATTTCCACGAGTTTCATGGCGTCGAGGGCGTCGGACTTGGCCCGGCGCTTCCGGCGGTTGACCTCGATGCTGGAGGAGTCGACGACGCGGTTGTCGATGCCCTGGTGGGCGAGGAAGCGATGGAGCCAGAAGCCGTCACGGCCGGCCTCGTAGCAGGAGACGACGAGGGTGTCATCGGGGAGCCCGAAGCGAACCTTGGCCTTGCGGATCTCGTCGAGGAGGAGATCGGTGTTTCGAGCGGGGATGGTGCGGAGGCGAGGCTTCTGCCCGAGGCCGACGGTGAAGGCGAGCTTCCAGGAGTTCCAGCTCAGCTCCAAGGCGAGGTAGAGCACGGGGGAGCCGGTCGTGTTAGACTGCGGGGCGTGGGTCGTTGACATCGTCAAGCTCCTTTCGCTGGTCAAGGTGAAGGAAGTTTCCAGAGCTTGATTGTCAGCGACCCACATCCACCTTGCCAGCCGTCCGGTCCCTGCCGTCCGACATAGTATCTGACTCGGCGAGGGCCCTGCCCGCCTGGAAGGCGATCGCATCGCAGTCGCCGGCCATCGCCGCAGCGCGTTCAAAGTCGGCCTCGGCCTGGTCAAACAGCTCGACCCGGGCGAAGATCCGGCCCCGGAGGAGGAACTGCCCCGGCGTCTCCAGCGCGAGGCTGTCCATCCAGGC
>DAIDHB010000247.1 GCA_027452145.1 Planctomycetales bacterium | reverse complement strand
CTCAAGCCGGGCGGCCTGCTGCTGGTTCAGGGCTACACGCCGAAGCAGCTCGAGTACGGCACCGGCGGCCCCGGCCGGCTCGATCACCTCTATACGTCACAGCTCCTGCGCGAGCTGCTGCCGGATGCGACGTGGCTCGTGCTGCGCGAGCACGAGGAAACGCTCGAGGAAGGCAGCGGGCACAGCGGTCGCTCTGCCCTGATCGACGCGGTCGCCCTCAAGCCCGCGGGCGGTGCGCCGGGCTGAGCCGTGAAGCCGGATCACCCGGCTCGATCGCCCAACAGCCACGGCGAGGTGCGCTGGCGCCTGGGCGAGGCTTCAGGGTTCCCCGGACGTGTCCGGCCCTTGCGGGCACTCCACAGGGAGGCTGGCGCCGATTGAAACGTCGACGCAACCATTTGATTCCACAAAAAATTCAGGGCTGGCGGAGCGGACGGGACTCGAACCCGCGACCCCCGGCGTGACAGGCCGGTATTCTAACCAGCTGAACTACCGCTCCACCGGAAAGGGCGCGCATCCTATCGGACGGCGCGAGTGATGTCCATCGGCTTTCGGTCCGAGAACCCGTGGACTGGGGGGCGGGGAAGGCTTCGGGGCGGTGCGAAGTCAACCGGGCGGGCGGACGTCCGTTCAGCTCCGGTACACGCCCGCGGGCCATAATTTCGATGCAGGAATTTACCGTTGTCACCGCTATAGTGTGGCTATGAAATCCATTCTCGCCCCCCTCGCGACCGCCCTGATCCTCGGCTCCGGCCTGCTGCTCGGCTCCGCCTATGTGCCCGCCCGCGCCGGGCTCGGCCAGTCCGTCGCCTCGGTTTCCGCCGATCGGGCCAAGATGAAGGGCCAGCTGCGCGCCCGATCCGGCGTCGGCTACACCGTGCAGGTGATTACCCTGCCCTCGGGCACGATCGTCAAGGAATTCGTCTCCCCCTCCGGGACCATCTTTGCCGTCAGCTGGAACGGACCCACCATGCCGAACCTGCTGCAGACCCTGGGGAGCCAGTACTTCGGCAAGCTCAAGGCGGCCGAGAAGACCCAGCGATTCGGCCACAACCACGTCGAGGTGCGCCGTCCGAGCCTTGTCGTGCACGCCGGCGGCCACATGCGCGCGTTCTACGGCGTCGCCTACGTGCCCGCGCTGGTTCCGGCGAACGTCTCTCTCTCCGATCTACACTAGACATCGAGCCCACGCATCATGCGCATGTACAAGCTCATTCTCCTTGGGCTCCTCCCCGTGATGCTCGTGATGGCCGGCTGCGGCGGAGGAGGCGGCATGACCGCCACCACCAGCTCGAGCGGCTCCGGTGGCTCGAGCGGCGGCACGACCCAGAATGTCGCCACCCTGATCGTCGATGCCGGCCCGAGCGGCGTCAATTCGGTCGACATCCCGTACGTCACCGTGACGATCTGCTACCCGGGCAGCACCAGCCGGTGCCAGACCTTCGATCACATCGAGGTCGATACTGGCTCCTATGGCTTCAGGATTCTCGCGGACGCGAGCGACACCTCCGGCAATCCCTTCAACCTGGGACTGCCGGCCGAGACCGACGCCAGCGGCAACACTCTCGCCGAGTGCACCCAGTTCGTCGACGGCTACAGCTGGGGACCGCTCGCGACCGCCGACATCGACGTCGCCGGTGAATCCGCCGGCAGCGTGCCGATCCAGGTGATCGGGGA
>DAIDHB010000246.1 GCA_027452145.1 Planctomycetales bacterium | reverse complement strand
CGTGGCGGGGTCGCGGCCGGGAGAGTCCGTCCCGAGGATTTGGTTTGTGGCGCGGCGGTCCGACCCCGACCCGGGGGGCTGACGCCCCCCGGCTACGTCCGATCGCCCCCTGACGGGGGCTGAGAAACTCGGTGTGTGTGGCGCGGCGGTCCGACCCCGACCCCGGGGGGCTGACGCCCCCCGGCTACGTCCGATCGCCCCCTGACGGGGGCTCGGAGCCCTTCCGGAACCGACTCTCAATCCCCGAGCCGCCGATAGTAGAACGTCGTGCCGCACGGCTGCCCATCGGGCATGAGCGCGAACCCAGGCACGTCGCCGACGCGCACCCAGCCGAGCCGCTCGTACAGCCGCGCGGCGTCGCCGCCCGTGACGGCGTCCAGGACCAGAACCGTCCGGCCCAGCTCGAGCGCCGTGGCCTCCGCGGCGCGCATCAGCGCCTCGGCCAGCCCCCGGCGCCGCGCCCGTCGATGCACGAGCATCTTCGCCACGTCGGCGCGGTGCGGCTGGTTCTCGGGCAGGTCGAGGATCAACTGCACCGTGCCACAGATCCCCCGCTCGTCCTCGGCGACGAGGAGCGCCCGCTCGCCAGCCGCCACGCCGGACGCGACGCGACGCCAGAACGCCACCGCACGTTCGCGCCCCAGCGGGTGCATGAAGCTGACCGATGCGCCCCCCTCGACGCAGTCGATCAGCACGTCGGCGAGCTGGTCGACCTGCGCCTCATCGACGGCGAGCAGCCGGCGCGGCGACGGGAATTGCAGGCTCATTTCAGTGCCCTGGTAATGAATGCCTGGATCGGACCTTGCAACAGCTTGAGCGCCATCGGGATCGTGCCACGGGCGTAGACCCTGCGGTCGTCATACGAGAGGCGGACGTCGAAGCCTGGGCCCGAGACGTCCACGGCCGTACGGTCGCCCGACCACTCGAGCCGATGGAACCAGCGAGCATACTGCGCCGACGCCGCGGCGACCGCCTTCTCGAAGTTCTCCCGCGCCGCCTCGGGCGTCTGGCCGTGGTCCACGGCCATATCCAGCTTCGCCATAAAGTTCGTCGCTCCCGCCGCCGATGTCTCAATGGGCCCATGACACGATGGCCACTCGCCGGCCTCCGATGACCGCCCGGGCCGGGGCCGTCGGACCCTTCCAGTTATTGTGGCCCCGCTCTTGCGGATGGGAAGAGGGATCGCGGCAGCCGGCCGTCCCCGCGAGACGAACGGCGTGCTGCGCACCGCAACGGGGACCGGTACGGGGGTTACATCCTGGCGCGGATTGGTTAAATTGACTGACAGCGAGGGAATCATCCAGCGCATCGTCGAGGAGAACGAAAATGGTCGAACTCGAATTCTGGGATGAACAGGGCCGCGCCACCCTTGCACGAGTCCCTGCGCGCGACCTCGCCTCGGTGCCCGCCACGGGCGACGTGGTGTACATCCCGGACGGCGATCAAACCGGCGTCTATCTGCATATCCGGGTCAACTCGCGGCAGTTCTATTACAGCCAGGACGGGGACCTCGTCACCATCCGCCTCCTCTGCGGTACCCTCTGAGCCCCGCCAGGGAGGCCGCGCCTCGGAATCCCTGGGGATGGCTGCCTGCCGCCCCGGTCGCGGCCCCGGTCGCGGCGGCCCGCTCGGGCCAGGTCCCTCCGGACCCGGTATGACGTCGGACAGGACCCGCCCGCCTCGATGCCGACCCTTGCCGTGCCCCGAGCGCGCGGCCTGCTCGTTCCCCGCGCCCGGGCCTCCCGGCTCGCCCGGCAAAATCGACCCGTTCGAGCAGCCCTCGATGTTGCGACAGAGCGACACCACGAGGCGGCCGGTCGCCGGACCCGCGGGCCGAAGCCGTGGGTCGCATGCGGGAACGGCCCGGCGAGCCCTCGGTCCGGAATCGCATCGACGATAATGACTTCGGTTCCCGGCCCCGCGCGGCCGGCATGGCCATCGGCTCCCCGGATTCCCCGCATGCGGGCCGAGCGGCGGCTTCGGGCCGTCAAATCCCGCCCGACCCCCCTTCCTCTCGGATTTGACGGCGGGCTAAGATGAATTTCGTCAAGATTGTAGCGTCCACTCCGGATTGATACTTGACGTGAGGATCGACCTGACCGCGTCCGGGCTGGCGGGGCGCTCGCTCGTCCCGGCCGCGAGGAATCCGGTCGGCGTTCCTGCCGGAGCCGCGCGAGCCGGCGGGGGGTCGGTCCATCCCTCCCCGATCCGCGTCTTCCCGGGCCACGATGGCCCGGCACCCCGTCCGCCGAGGCCGCCACCACCGCCGACCGCAGCCATCGATCGGGAACGTCACCGCCGGGCCCCGCCTTCCATCGGTCGCTGCGCGGACTGCGACGGCCGCCGGAGCCGGGCGGGCGAGACGCCGGGCCGCCCCGGGCCGAACCGAGGGGAACGCCCCGTCGCAAGTCGGCCGCGGGGCCAAACACCAGGGGTCGCAACGCTCCCGGCGCCGGGAGCAGGGTCGCACGAGGGAGTCGCACTGAAATGCCGCCTCAAGGCGTACCGCCGGGTCGGTTTCCCCGAATCATCCTGCCGCCTCGATCTCCCTCGCCGTCGCGGCGCCGCCCGCGCCGGGCGCTCGCCCGCCTCGCCGGAAGCCGGCCCTCGCGGCACGCCTCCGTGCTGGGCATCGATCACCTCGAGACCCGCACGATGCTCTCGGCGACGCCGACGCCCATCATGGGCCCGCCGCCGGCCTCGACGTCCGGCATCACGCAGGAGACGCTGAACCTCCAGCTCCAGCCCGGGCCCGCCGGGTCGCTCGCCGCCGTCGCCCCGCTGATCGCCGCCGACGGCGGCACCGTGCAGTCCACCACGATCCCCGGCCTGTACACCGTCCAGGTCCCCACCGCCAGCGCCGGTCCGCTCGCCGCGGCGCTCGCGGCCAGCCCGGCCGTCTCATCCGCCGCCCCGGTGCGGATGGTGCAGGTCCAGACCCTCCCCAACGACCCCAATTTCACCAACGGCCAGCAATGGCAGTTGAACGGGACCTGGGGCATCAATGCCCCCGGCGCCTGGAGCGTCACCACCGGCTCCGACGGCGTGATCGTCGCCGACACCGACAGCGGGGCGAACTACAACCTTAATGACCTCTACACCAACATCTGGCTGAACCAGGCCGAGATCCCCGCGAGCGTGCTGCCCAACCTGACCGACGTGGACCACGACGGGGTCATCTCGTTCGGCGACCTCAACGCGGTCGTGAACGGCGTGAAGGTCAACCAGGGGCCCGGCAAGATCCAGGACAGCGACGGCGACGGCATCATCACGCCGGCCGACGTGATGGCCTCGACCAGCGTCGGCGGCTGGGGCAGCAGCTCGACCCAGGACGGCTTTACGGCCACCCCCGGCGACTACGTCGGCTGGAATTTCGTCACCGGCACCAACACGCCGACCGATGCGATCGGCCACGGCACCTTCACCGCGACCGAGATCGCCGAGGTCGGCAACAACGGCGTGCTCGGCACCGGCGTCGCCTGGACGACCCAGCTCATGCCGGTCGCCTTCATCGACTCGCAGGATCAGGCCACCGACACGGACGCAGCCGCGGCCATCGAGTACGCGGTTGACCACGGGGCGAAGGTGATCAACGCGAGCTGGGGCGGCACCGGCGCGGATCAAATCATCGCCGACGCGATCGCTTACGCCGACCAGCACGGCGTCATCATCGTCGCCGCCGCCGGCAATACCGGGTCCAACGACGACACCACGTCGTTCATGCCGGCCTCGTACTCGGTCGACTATCCCAACGTGATCTCCGTGGCGGCGACCGACATCAACGGCGCGGTCCCGGGCTGGTCGAACTTCGGGCCCAAGACCGTCCAGCTCGCCGCGCCGGGGCACGGCATCCCCAGCATGGGATCCGGCGGCAGCTTCTCCTCGTCGAGCGGCACGTCGATGGCCGCACCCCTGGTCACCGGCACGATCGCCCTGGTCGAGGCCGCGCACCCGGGCTGGTCGATGGCCCAGGTGATCGACGCCGTGCTGGACCACACCACGCCCGACCCGAACCTGGCGCGCAAGGTGACGACCGGCGGCATCGTCAACGCCGCCGCGGCCGTGGCCAACACCGACGGGCCGTATGTGACCGCCGCCAGCCCGTCGGGCTCGATCAACGGCTCCTCGGGCCTCGGCAGCGTGCAGGTCACCTTTAACGAGGAGGTCAACCCCGCCACGTTCACCGCCGCCCAGGTGACGCTCACCGGGCCGAACGGCACGATCTCCGGCGTCACCGTCACCCCGGTCGCCGGCTCGAATGACCACCAGTTCAAGATCGCCTTCCCCGCCCAGATCGCGACCGGCGCCTACAGGCTCACCGTCGGACCGAGTATCCAGGACTGGTACGGCAACGCGATGAACCAGAATCGCGATGCCGTCAACGGCCAGGCCGCCGACGCCTTCGTCGAGACGATCCAGCAGACCGCCCCCGGCGGCGGCGACATCCTCAGCATCACCGGCATCCCGAGCACCGTCACCGCGGGGACGTCCTACACCGTCACCGTCACGGCGCTCGCCCCCGCCGGCGGCACCGACACCGGCTACGTCGGCACCGTCGACTTCACCAGCACCGACGCCCAGGCCGGCCTGCCGGCCCAGTACACGTTCCAGGCGAGCGACTCCGGCGTCCACACCTTCACCGTCACTCTCAAGACCGCCGGCTTCCAGGCCGTCACCGCGACCGACGCCTCGGATTCCACCATCACGGGGAGCGACCAGAACATCCTGGTCGACCCGACCACCGCCGCCTCGCTGTCGCTCACCGGCTTCCCCACCCCCGACACCGCCGGCGCCGCCGAGACCTTCACCGTCACCGCCCACGACAGGTTCGGCAACGTCGCCACCGGATACGTCGGCACGCTGCACTTCACCAGCACCGACCCCCGGGCCAACCTGCCGGCCAATTCGACCATCACCCCCGAGGACCGGGGGACGTCGACGTTCACCGCGACGTTCAAGACCGCCGGCACCCAGTCGATCACCGCCAAGGACACCTCAAACTCGTCCCTCACCGCCAGCGAGACGGGCATCACCGTCCAGCCCGGCGCCGCCGTGTCATTCCAGGTCGCCGGCTTCCCCACCCCCGACACCGCCGGCGCCGCCGAGACCTTCACCGTCACCGCTCGCGACGCCTACGGCAATATCGCCACGGGTTACACGGGCACGGTGAATCTCTCCAGCACCGACCCTCACGCGACGTTCCAGCCCGCAACCTATACCTTCGTCACCGGCGACGACGGCAAGCACACCTTCACCGCGACTCTCAAGACGGCCGGCGCCCAGTCCATCACT
>DAIDHB010000245.1 GCA_027452145.1 Planctomycetales bacterium | reverse complement strand
CCACCCCGTCGCCGACTTCGGCGACGGCGGCGTTCGTGAAGAGCGACACGACGACGGAGGGGGCGTGGATCGGCAAGTACGGGGCGCAGGGCTACTCGCTGGCCGGCGTCGCCACGTCGCTGCCGAGCTACGCGACGGTGGTGCCGGCCGCCGGCACGCAGCTCTGGACCTGGACGCCGAGCACGACCGACGCGCGGGCCCTGGCCCCGCCGGGCGGCGGCACGGCGGCGGCGAAGACGTGGTACGGCCCCACCCTGAGCATCAACGTGGGCCTGGGCGACGGCCAGGTACACGACGTGGCGATCTACGCGCTGGACTGGGACAGGAAGGGGCGCAGCGAGCGGGTGCAGGTGCTCGACGCGGCGACGGGATCGGTGCTGGACACGGAGACGATCTCGTCGTTCGCCGGCGGCGTGTACCTCCAGTGGGCGGTGAGCGGGAGCGTGGTGATCAAGGCGACCGGGCTTTGGGGGCCCAATGCCGTCATCAGCGCCGTCTTCGTCGATTGACCCGATTTCGCACCGCCGGTTGATCTCCGGAACGGGACATGACCGGTGGCCGAGTTTTTTCGACCGTGCGAGGGCCGGACGGCCGGGGCTTCCTCTCGGGGGCACCGACGGTCCGGCCCTTGGTGGTTCCCCGTCACCCGGCGCTTGATCGCGGGGCACGCGGGGCGCGACAATGTCCGCGCCCTTGCCGGCCGGATCGTGAAGAGTGACCTGGCATCCGGTCCGCGGCCGTGGAGTCTGTCCTGGAAGCTCGATCGGGGTGCCCCATGCCGGAAACCGTGTGCGTTGGACTGATCGGGTCGGGATTCATCACGGCGATCCACGAAGAGGCGCTGCGGCAAGTGCCCGGCGCGCGGGTGGTTGCGGTGGCCTCGCCCACGCCCGGCCGAGCCGAGCGGTTTGCCGGAGAGCGCGGGATTCCCCGCTGGTTCACCGATTATCGGGCGCTGCTTGACCGCGACGACGTGGATCTCGTCGTACTGGGTATTCCCAACGACCTGCACTGCGAGGCGGCCTGCCTGGCGGCCGAGGCGGGCAAGCACGTCGTCGTCGAGAAGCCGATGGCCCCGAGCCTGGCGGAGTGCGACCGGATGATCGCGGCGTGCGAGCGGGCGGGCGTGATGCTCGGCTACGCCGAGGAGTTGTGTTTCGCCCCCAAGTACGTCCGGCTCAAGAGGCTGGTGGACGAAGGCGCGCTGGGAACGGTCCACCTGGTCAAGCAGTCGGAGAAGCACGACGGCCCGCACACCGCCTGGTTTTATGACACGAAGCGCAGCGGGGGCGGCGTGACTTTTGACATGGGCTGCCACGCGATCGAGTTCTTTCGCTGGATTCTCGGCGGTCCGGACGGGACCAAGGCGAGGATTCGCAGCGTGTTCGCGCAGATGGGAACGTTCGTCCACGGCGGGCGGACCGATGGCGACGACGAGGCGATCCTGATCCTCAACTTCGAGGGCGGTGCCGTCGGCCTGGCCGAGGAGAGCTGGAACAAACCGGGGGGCATGGACGACCGCGCCGAGGTCTTCGGCAGCGAGGGCCAGGCGTATGCCGACGTACTGTATGGCAACGCGCTACGCGCCTACTCACGCAGCGGGTATGGCTACGCCGTCGAGAAGGCCGGCTCGACGGCCGGCTGGTCGTTCCCGATCTATGAGGAGATCTGGAACTACGGTTTCCCGCAGGAGATGGCGCACTTCGTGGAATGCGTCCGGAGCGGGACCGCGCCGCGCGAGGATGGCCGCGACGGCCGCGCGGTCGTCGAGGCGATCCATGCCCTCTACGCGTCGGCCGGCCGCGGCGCGCGGGTCGACCTGCCGTTCACCAGCGACGCGGCCCGGCCGATCGATCACTGGCTCGGCTCTGGTCATTAGTCATTGGTCATTGGTCGGGCCTGCTGCCGGTCGGTGTTCGCCGACTCCGGGGGACAACCGGGCCTTCACGTTGGCCCAGGAGGTCCGCGTCAGCGAACCAATGACTAATGACCAATGACCAATAACGAATGACCAATCAACCCCCGGCTTCCCAGCGGCGGTGGGTGCGCTCGAAGGCGGCGAGCGCCTGCTCGTAGCGCTCCCTGTCCTCGTCGTACAGCGCGCCGGTCTCGAGGGGCAGGCGACGGATTGACTCGACGACCTGGTCGCGCGCGCCGAGCATCTGGAAGTACAGGCGGTCCAGCCGGGCGCGCTCGGAGCGCTCGCCCAGAGTTTCGAGTTTGCGTCGGGCGACCTGGATTCGCTCGTCGATCGAACTCAGCCGCTGCTCCATCTCGGTGCGTTCGGCGAAATGGACGCGGGGCGGATAGGTCGGGCTCTTGAACGGGAGCTTCGGGCGGGCACTGGTCGACTCGGGCTCGCTCGCCTCGGTGATCGCGGTCGTCGTGGACACCTTCGGGACACCTCCAGCCTGGGGTGATCGATGCTGGCCTGACTCGGCCTTTCGTCGGAATGGGAAGCGACGTTTCCGCTTCCGCATGACCGTCGCCCGCCGAAGCCGGACGACGGGTGTCCGGCTCGCGTTGAGGCGATCGGCCAGGATCGCTACAATTCTCGCCGCTCGGCCCGACGATCGCCAGACCATCTCCCCGGAACGTGCCGAGAACCCGTGTCGGACGGGAATCGATGGTTGTTGCGCCGGCAGGAAAGCCGTTCAAGTCGGTCAGGCGTTCCAGCCCGACGATCGGATTCTGTCACGCTGGAAAGCCTGGCCTATTTTGGGCTTCCGTGGAGCCGAGCCTGCGATGAGACGGACTTCCGCGTTGATCCTTATCGTGTTCATGGGCGCGGTGATCGGCCGGGTTGACGCGGCGGGGCCGGGCAGCCGGCGCCTGCCGGCAGTCGCCGAGGGCTGGTCGATCGAGCTGGCCGCCGAGGCGCCGCGGATCGTCTATCCGACGGCGATCGTCGCCGCCCCCGATGGAACGGTCTACCTCGGCTCCGATCCGATGGACATGACCGGGCCGCCTACATCGCCGATCGACTCGGTCGTGGCGCTACGCGACGGCCAGGTCCGGACGTTTGCGAGCGGCCTCTGGAGTGTCATGGGGCTGGAGTGGGTTGACCGGACGCTGTACGTCGTGCATGCGCCTTTTCTCTCGGCGCTGCACGACACCGACGGCGACGGCCGGGCTGACTCGCGGGTCGACCTGGTCACCGGGCTCGGGCCGAAGGTGCCGGGCGCCAGCGGGATGAACGACCACGTCGCGTCGGGCATCCGCCTGGGGATGGACGGCTATCTTTATATTGCCGTCGGGGACAAGGGCATTCCCCGCGCCGTCGGTCGCGACGGGGCGACGATCCAACTCAAGGGCGGCGGGGTGATCCGCGTCCGGCCGGACGGGACGGGGCTCGAGGTGGTCTCGACCGGCGAGCGGAACCCGCTGTCGGTGGCGCTGTCGGCAGGCGACGAGGTTTTCACGTATGGCAACGACGACGACAGCAAGCGGTGGCCGAACAGCCTGACGCACCACATCGTCGGAGGCCATTACGGCTATCCGTACGAGTTCCTGGCGTCACCGAGCCGGGCTCTGCCGATCATGGGTGGTCGCGCCGTCGGCGCGGGAGCGCAGGGCGTCTGCTACAACGAGGATCGGCTGCCCGCCTCCTACCGCGGCAACCTCTTCTTCTGCGACTGGGGCCTCCAGGAGGTCCATCGCTTCACGATCCGCAAGAAGGGCGGTACGTACGCCATCGCCGAGCGGTCGGCGATCGTCACGAAGGGACCGGTGGCCGACTTCCGCCCGTTCTCTCTGGCCGTGGCGGCCGACGGCGACGGCTTCTGGCTGGTCGACTGGGCCTACAACGGCTGGCTCGACGGACGGGCGAGATCGGGGCGGCTCTATCGCCTGCGCTACAACGGGACCGACGCGCCGCGGCCCATCGCGAGGCCGACGGGGGCCGATCGGGCCTCGCGGCTCGCGGCGCTCGATCATCCGGCGCTCGCGGTGCGGATCACCTCGCAGCGCGTCCTGGCGAGCCAGGGGGCACCGGCGGTGCCGCTCCTCATCGCCCGGTTACAACCTGGAGGCTCCGAAACCGGCCGAATTCATGCGATCTGGGCGCTCGACGCGATCGGCGGCGTCGAGGCGAGAAAGGCCATCACGCAGGCGACTGCCGATCGCTCGGCGCAGGTGCGGCTCCAGGCGGCGCGGTCGGCCGGTATCCGTCGGGACATCGAGGCGCTCTCGGCCCTCGCCGGACTGCTCAGGGATCGCGATCCGGCCGTTCGTCGCGAGGCCGCGATCGCGCTGGGCCGGATCGGCGACGATTCCGCGGCGTCGCCGGCACTTCATGCCGCGCTCGGCGATTCGGACCGCTTCGCAGACTGGTCGATCCAGACGGCGATCCGCCGCCTCAACGCGTGGGACGAGCCCGCGCTGGCCGCCGCACTGGTGGATCCCCGACGGAGCGAGTCGGCGCTCGAATTGACCGACGAGGCGTGGGCCGTGCCGGTGGCTCGTGTACTCGGCGAGGTGCTGCGATCCTCGCAGAACCCGGCGCTGCGGCTGCGGATCGTCGCGAACCTGGCGAGGCTGTATCGCCAGTATCCCGAGTGGTCGGGCGACTGGTATGGCCCCAACCCGCTCGCCGGCGCGCCGCCGTCGAAGACGCGCGACTGGTCGCCCGAGGGGATGGGGCTCGTGCTGCGCGGCCTGGCGACCGGCCTGGCGGACCGCGACGCCGAGGTCCGCGAGCGGGCGATCGAGGGATTATCCCGTGCCGGCTCAGCGGCCGCCCCGGCGCTCCGCGCGGCGATGACCCGCGAGACGGATCCCGGCAACCAGGAATCGCTGGCCGACGCCGCCGCCCGGCTGCGCGACGCCGGCGCCGTGCCGATCCTGGCATCGTGGCTGGTCGACCCGGCGCGGCCCGAGCCCGTCCGCGCCGCGGCGCTGCGTGGGCTTGCGACCGTGCGCGACGCCCGGTCGCTCCGCGCCCGATTGGGCCTGATCTACGACCCGAACGCGCCGGCGTCGCTCGTGGCCGCCGCGTTGCCGGGCCTGGCGGCCGCGGGGGTCCTGCCGCCGAACGAGCTGGCGGGTTTTGTCGAAAGCCAGTCGTCGTCGGTTCGGGCCGCGGCGCTGTTGAGCCTCAACCTGCGCCAGCCGCTTGCGCCCGGCATGAAGCAGTCGGTGCTCGACCGGCTGGAGGATCCGGCCGCCGAGGTGCGACGGGCGGCAATCCTGGCGGTCGCGGCGTTCCGCATCCCCGAGGCCGTCCCCCGCCTGCTGGCGCTCGCCGCGGGGGCGGATGCGGATCTTCGCGGCCGCGCGACGGCCGCGCTCTGCCGCCTGCCCGATCCCCGCGCGGTCTCCGCATATCTGGCGGCCATTGCCGGGGCCGACACCGACCCGCGGCTCCGCCGCGCGGCCGAGTCGGCGCTGGCCGCGATCCGCGACCGCGCCCCAGGGCCGATCCTCGACGCCGCGCGATCGGCCGATCCGGCGAGCCCGGCGGCGCGGTCGCTCGAGCGCGTCCTCGCCCGGTTCGAGCCGGTCCGGGGCTGGCGCGTCATCGGGCCATTCCCGCGGTCGTCGCCGCAGGTCTTCCTCGGCGAGCGCACGATCGACTTCAGCCGGTCACAGATCGGCGCGGGAGGCCGGCCGATCGGCTGGAAACCCTGGCGGGCCGATCCTCGGACCGGACGCGTCGACCTCGACGAGCTACTCGACGGAGCAGGGGGGGCTGCCGCCGGTGCCGATGCCGACACGGCCGGGGCGTCCGCGTTCGCCTACGCCGAGGTTGACTCGGACGCCGACGGCCCCGCGCTTTTGCTGCTGGGCTCGGCGGGCTCGCTGGTCGTCACGGTCAACGAGAAGCTCGTCGCCAACGAGGAGGCTACGGACGCCCGCGCATCTGCGATCGATGCGCTCGTCGTGCGGTTCCACCTCGCGCGCGGTCGCAACCGCATCCTGGTGCAGAGCCGCCGCGGCGCGGGGCCGTGGAGCTTCGCCGCACTGGTCGCCCGCGTGCCGGCGATCGGCGGCCGGATCGCCGGATCCGGGGGCGCAAAGGCTGGGCCAACGCCGGATGACCTTCGCCGATTCGCGATGGCGCACCAGGGCGACCCCCGCCGCGGCGAGCGGATCTTCTTCGACCCGCGCGGCGGCTGCGCCTCCTGCCACTCGGCCGGCGGACGAGGGACCGCGTCGATTGGCCCTGACCTGACCGGCGTGGGGCTGAAATACGATCGAAGCGAGCTAATCCGTTCGGTGCTCGAGCCGTCGCGCCGGATTGCCGACGGGTATGGTTCGGTGACGCTCGCCACGCGTGACGGGCGCGTCCTCACCGGGGTCGTCCGTGCCGAGAGCGATGCCGAGATCACGCTGGTCGACGGGCAGGCGCGCGCGACGCGAGTCCCGAAACGTGACGTCGCCGCTCGCCGCGCCGGCGGCTCGTCGATCATGCCCAGCCACGCCGCCGAGATGCTGTCGCCGACCGAGTTCGCCGACCTCATCGGCTACCTGTCGAGCCTGAAGCAGCCGCCGGAGCAGCGGTCGCCGCGTTGAGGCTCGGATCAGGGGACGCCGCCGGTCGACGTTTCCAGCTCGTCGCGGAGTCGAGCCAGGGCGCGGACCCAGAGCATTCGCACGGCGCCGACGCCCCGGTCCATCCGCCGGGCGATCTCCTCGTGCGGCAGGCCCTCGACGTTGCGCAGGAGGATGACCTCGGCGTAATCGGCCGGCAGCCGCGCGAGCGCGTCGGCCAGGCGCCTCTCCATCTCGTGCTGGCCAGCGATCTCGCTGGGGGACGGCCCGGGCGCGGCGAGCGCGGCGCCCAGCCGGCGCGACGACTCGGCCAGCGCCTCCTCCAGCGAGACCTCGCGATCGACGTCGCGGCGATGTGCACCGCCGTGGCGCCGGATCTCGTGCTGGAGGACGTGCGCGAGGATCCGCCGCAGCCAGGCCGCCAGTTCGGCCTCGGTCGTGCCCCGGAACCGCGGCAGGTCGCGGACCGCCTGCATCAGCGTCTGCTGCACGATGTCCGACGGGTCGAACCGGGCCCGGAACCGCGGGGCCATCTGCATCCGCGCCAGCAGGCCGAGCCAGCTCCGGAAGGGCTCGAGCCGGGCCGGGTCGATGTCGGGGCCGCCGCGATCGCTCGTCATCGTCACCTCGCCAGCGAGTGCCTCCAGCCGCGGGCCGCCATCCGGCCCATCCACCGCAACAGCCCGCCAACGAGGAGCAGGCCCCCAACTGCGTACGCCCCGATCAGGATCACCAGATACCAGCCCGTTGCGTCGTAGCGCTCGAACTCCGCCGGTGCCGGCCGGTCGCCCCAGAGGGAAATCCCAGCGACGATCGCTGTTGCGATCACCATCGCCAGGCCGATCATCGCGAGCGACTTCCAGCGCCGGCGGACCGCACACGAGACGATCCGGGCCGCGTATTCCAGCACCGGCAGCCCAAGCACACACAGCAGGACGAACAGCACGGGATTCTTGGGTGAGGAGGCCGGGGCCAGTGGTGAGAGCGACGACAGGCTCAGGTACAGGCCGAGCGGTATCGCGACGGCGACCGGAAGCGCCATCAGCACCCGGACGCTCCAGTATCCCCGGCGCGCCGCCAGGCGTACGGTTGCCAGCGGCACGACGATGGTGACGAAGGCGAGCATGCCGATCAAGAGAGAGCCGACCGCGAGCGACTCGCCCGGCCTGGTCCACGGGAGCGGCCGTAGCTTGCGGGGGTCGGCGAGTCGCGCGTCGTCGGGAGATGCGAGAGTCGTTCCGGACGACGACAACGACCCGTCTTCCCCGATCGCGATGGCCGTGCGGACGACGGTCGTATCGCCGTCGACCTCGAGTACGCGGGCCGGTCCCGCCGTACCGCCGGGGTCGATCAGCTTGCCGGGGCCTGCGCCGGTCCACAGGGGGCGGCCCGTCGCGCCGTCCAGTCCGATCATGGCCTCCGTCACCACGACGCTCGGCTGACCCGACGCCGCCGCGATCACCCGCTCGACGCCTTCCCGGGAGGACTGCGCCCACAGGTCCGACAGGTCGCCCCGGACGGCATGAAGGCGATCGCCTTCGAGGAACAGCAGTTCGTCGCGGCCGTCGCCATCGAGGTCGGCCGCCAGGATGCGAGACGGCATCCCGAACTTCAGGTCGCGTCCGACTCGCTCGCGACCGTCGGCGTCGAGCACGACAATCCTGCGGCTGTCGACCGAGCTCCGGACGATGAGGCAGACCGACCGGCGGCCCTTGCCGTCGAGATCGGCCGTGCAGAAGTCGCGCTTGTCGCGGAGCGAGTCGCGGCCGCCGCGCCAGGTCCAGCGGGCGGAACCGTCGCGGCCGTCGAGCGCGGCGACCTCGACGTTGCCACGCGGATCACCGTCGAGAGGCGTCCGCACCAGCACCTCGGCGCGGCCGTCGCCGTCGCCGGTGTCGAGTGCGGGGAACGGATGCGGATGGAACCGCGCCGGCCGGGACCACAGCGCCCGGCCGTCGGCCAGCGAGATGGCCCGCAGCTCGAAGGTCGTCCCGTCGACCTGGACCATCGCCACGAGGTCCAGGCTGCCATCGCCGTCGAGGTCGCCGAAGGTCCGCGGCAGATTGAGCATCCTGGGCATGGGAGTGCCCTTGCGCTCGAAGAGCGGGGAATCCCAGGCGATGCGACCGTCGCGGCCCGAGACGCGGGCCAGCCGGGTCTGCCGATAGACCGTCCCCGGCGGCACGGACCCGGGGCGCGCGAAGGGACTTCCATGCAGCACGATCAGGTCGGCCGGTTCGCCCGGCCTGATGGACCGGACGTCGAGCTGCTCGATGTCGGAGTATCCGGTCGCGTCGAACCCGACCGGCAGCGAGCCGGCCGACCAGAGGCGTCGCCCGGTTCGGCCCGAGAGGGCCATCAGGGACAGCGTGGCGAGTGGGCCCACGCCCACAGGAAAGAATCGGATCTCGCGCCATACCAGGACATCCGCGGTGCCGTCAGCGTCGACGTCCCCGCCGGGCAGGGGCTCGGTCGCGATGCGGTGGATTCCCAGGGTCATCCTGTCGGCAATCGAGGAATCCCAGGCAGCTCGCGTCTGCCACAGCAGATGCCCATCGCGACCCGACCGTGCCTCGACCATAGGTGAATTCGAAGCAATCTCATCCGACGGACGGGTGAGCACGTCGCCGATGCCGTCCCCATCGAGGTCGCCCGCACCGTCGAACCTCCCGAGCATCCGCCAGCCGACCGGCCCGGGGGCGCGGAATGCCCGCAGCTTGCCGTCGACCGAGCCCCAGAGGTCGTCGAGGCCGTCGCCGTCGAGATCGGCGCTCTCGGGCCACGAGAGTCCCTCGAGCGAGTGCAGCTCGCGGCCTCTCGAACCCGAGAGCAGATGGATCCGCGGCGGCTCCTCCTGGCCAGTTCCCGCGGCTCGGCCGGTATCTCCCTTCAGCCGCCCGCCGAGCGGAAGCGCGAGCATCGGCCAGCCGTCGTCGCCCCGAGCCCACCAGAAGGGCGGCCAGACCAGCAGCGATGCGGGATCGTAGGACGTCTGGACATCGGTGCTCCACCACCAGAGCGAACGGCCGTCCTTGCCCGAGAGCGCGTCCACATAGATCCGGTGCGGCTCGCCGCTATTCATCCTGAACGGGTATCGACCGTTGTATCGTGAAACCGCGACAACGTCCCGCATGCCGTCGCCGTCGAGGTCGGGCGCGACGATCAGGTGCTCGAGGCCATCCTTCGCCTGGGTCTGCGGACGCATGGCGTGGAACCATCGCTTGGAGCCCGTTGCGCCGTCGAGCATGCGCACGCCGCCAAAGGCGCGCGAGTCCGTGTGTGCGATCTCGGGCACGAACACCTCGGCGCGGCCGTCGCCGTCGAGATCCGCGGCGAGCGGCCAGCTCATGATCAGCGGCGGGTGGGGATAGTCGAAGGGGATGCCGACCGGCACGTTCCAGAGCCGCTTGCCGGTTGTCAACGAGATGGCGACAAGTTCCTGAGTCCCGGTCCCGGCCGGGTTTCCGAGCGCCAGCAGGTCGGGCGCGCCGTCGCCATCGAGATCCGCGAATTCGACCGGACGTTCGGGGGCGAACCCCAGGTTGATGGGCTCGCCGGCGCGAGCCCGGCCGCTCGCCGCGTCCAGCGCAAGACACCGGTTTCCCTCCATGAAACAGACGGTTGAGCCCCGGCGGCCCTTCCGCAACGCGACTCCCCTGTCGAACGGATCGAACGGGACCGACGTCGGCTTTGGGTCGATCTGGTAAGACCAGATCGGCCGTCCCGTGCGTCCCGAAATGGCCGCAATCACCCGCCGGCCCGGGTGTGGGGTCGTCCAGGGATTGAGCCGATTGGCTGGCCCGGGCGGGCGGAGGCCACCGGTCCAGGTGTCATCCAGCACGGCGAAGGCCGCAACTACGTCCGGCGTTCGATCGCCGTCGACATCCGATTGCAACGGCAACCCGAGCACCCGGCCGAACCGGGGGATCTGCTCGACATTCTCGGGCCAGGCGGGTCCGTGCGGATCGGGTCCGCCCAGGCCGTCGGCGCTGGCCGTGTATTCCCACAGGAAGCTTCCGTCCTTGCCCGAGAGTGCGAGCATCGAGGGCGTGCCACGCGACCCCCACACCACGTCGCCAGTGCCGTCGCCGTCCAGATCGGGCGCGGGGGCGACCAGGACGCCTGGCCAGCTTGCGTCGCCGTGATACGTCAGCCGGCGCAGCCAGGCGAGCGGGTCGCTCCGAGGATCCGACGGCTTCGCCGGCCGTGCGAGATCCCAGACGACCCGGCCCGTCGCGCCGTCGCGGCGGATCAGGGTTTCGCCGTCCCAGTCCACGAAGTCGGCCTTGCCGGGTTCCAGCGTTAGCGCGGCGGTCGTCAAGCGGTAAGGGATCGGGTCGGACCGGAGCAGGCGGTCGCCGTCGAGGGACAGGGAATAGGGCCGCGACTCGCCGCGATGTATGCCGAGGCGGTACGTCTGGCCGAGCAGGCCATGGCCGGTCAGGCGGAGCCGATAGTCGCCCGCGGGCAGGCGGCGCGGGGTGCGCGTGCCGACGTCGAACGGCTCGCCGACGCGCTCGTCGTTCGACTCGGTGAGGACCTGCGCCCGAAGCGGCGCGCCGTCGGTCCGCAGCACGACCTCGCCCGAGCGCCAGTCTTCGTAATGTCGCCATCCCAGGAACGCCCCGACGACGAGCGCAACGGTCGCCGCCGCGACGATCGATCCCCGTCCCAGCGACTGCTTCCGCTTGCGGACGTAACGCACGCAACGCTCGACGAAAGGCACGCGGCGAGCCCGGATGGGCCGGCCCTCGCCGAGCGCCCGCAGGTCGTCGGCCAGCGACTGGGCCGTCTGATAGCGCTGCGACGGGTCCTTGGCGAGACAGGTCTGGACGATCGTTTCCAGGTCGCGCGGCAGGTCGGGGCGGATCTGCCGCGGGCGGGCGGGTTCCTCGGTCAGGATCTGGATGACGACCCCGTGGGGCGTCGACGAGTCGAAGGCCGGCCGTCCGGTGGCCATCTCGTAGAGTGACGCACCCAGGCTGTAGATGTCGGTGCGGTGGTCGATCGAGCGATGGAGCGACTCGGCCTGCTCGGGGCTCATGTACCTCGGCGTGCCCATCAGTGCGCCGCTGGCGGTGAGCGTCACCTCGTCGGCGCGGCGCGCCAGCCCGAAGTCGGTCAGCCAGACGACGCCGTCGACGTCCAGCAGCAGGTTCGAGGGCTTGATGTCGCGGTGGATGACGCCGCGTTGATGCGCGTGGGTCAGCGCCTCGGCGGCCTGAAGGAACCATCGAAGCAGGTCGTCCACCGCGAGGCGGCGTCCCGATTGTCGCGCCTCGTCCAGGGAGTCGGCCAGGCTGCGGCCCTCGATGAGCTGCATGGCGTAGTAGTGCACGCCCCGCTCGCAACCGACGGCGAAGATCGGCACGATATTGGTATGGTGGAGTCGGGCGACGGTCTCGGCCTCGCGGCGGAACCGCTGCATGGCCTCGTCGTCGGGCCCGACCCCCAGGCGCAGGACCTTCAACGCCACGCGACGGTGCAGCGACGTTTGTTCGGCCTCGTACACGACGCCCATTCCGCCGCGGCCCAGCTCGCGGAGGATGCGGAACTCGCCCAGCGAGGCCGGCTCGCCCGCAGCGGGGCCGGTATGGGCCGCGCGGTGGACGAAGTCGATTCCCGCCAGACAGGCCTCCAGCTCGGCGGCCAGCTCGGGATGCGCCGCCAGCAACTCGCCGCGGTCCGGCGCCTGGCCGGCCTGAAGCTCGGCCACGTATCGGTCCAGGATCGCCGCCAGCTCGGACGCCGAGCCCGATGGCGGGATCGTCTCGCGTTCATGCCGATCCGCGTCGGAGCGACCGGCCAGGTCGATGGTTTCGTCGCTGCGCTCGGGCATCGTCGGAGTCCGAAGGTCAAGACGGTCATCCGGACGGGGAATCGACGCGTCGACGCTATTGCCCGCCTCGTCGGAAGACCGGCGGATTGATGGTCGACGCGCCGGTCCCCCCTCATCATAGGGCCGCAACCGACGTGGATGTCACGCGCGAATCCGGCCGTCCCTCGCGGCGAGGCCGCCGGCACGGCGTGGAAGTCCTGGGCCGCGGGACTTAGAATGGTAGATGAAGTGTTCGGATCGCCGTCCGCGACGGGTCGATCCTGAATCCGTCCGATTCGATGCCCGGGAGCCGCCTTCGTGCTCGAGATCGTCAAGTATCCTCATCCCGCCCTGCGTTATGCCTCGCGACCCATCACCGAGATCGACGAGGGTCTGCGTTCCACCATCCGCCGGATGTTCGAGCTGATGTACGAGGCCCGCGGGATCGGGCTGGCCGCCAACCAGGTCGCTCTGCCGTTCCAGTTCTTCGTGCTCAACCTCACCGCAGACCCGAACAAGGCCGACCAGGAGCAGGTCTTCATCAACCCCGAGATCATCAAGCGGCACTCGTCGGTGGAGGGCGAGGAGGGTTGCCTGAGCCTCCCCGGCCTGTACTACGACGTCCGCCGGGCCAGGCGAATCCGCGTCCGCGCCTACGACCTCGAGGGCAACCTATTCGAGCAGGACGTCGACGACCTCTTCAGCCGCGCCGTGCAGCACGAGTCCGACCACCTCGAAGGTAAACTGTTCGTCGACTACCTCGACACGACCGCCCTGCCGGAAATCGAGGACAGGCTCTGGGACATGGAGCTGAAATTCCGACAGGCCCAGCGCGGCGGCCAGATCCTGCCGGACGACGAGCTGAAGCGCCGGCTCGACGAGATGCCGCGCGTGCCGCCCGTCCCGCCGGAGGAATTCGGCATGAAGACCCGGCAGGACGAGCCGGAACCGCCGGCGGAAGGTCCGGTTGACTGACTTCCAGGAGGCACCGATGCCATCCGCGATCCGCCTCGTCTTCCTGGGCACCGGCGATTTCGCCCTGCCGACCTTCGAGCACCTGGCCTCGACGGGGCACGACCTCGCCGCGCTGGTGACGCAACCCGACCGGCCGCAAGGCCGCAAGCAGGAGCTCGTCCCGGCGGCAATCAAGGTCGCGGCCGAAACCCGGGGCATCGCGGTGTTCCAGCCGGAGGACGTCAACGCGCCGGAGAGCCTCGATCGCATCCGGGCCTTCCGCCCGGAGCTGCTCGTGACGGCCGCGTACGGCCAGATCCTCTCAGCCGACCTTCTGGAAATCCCTCGGCTGGGCGGCATCAACCTGCACGGCTCGGTGCTGCCGTCCTATCGCGGCGCCTCGCCGGTCGCACGGGCGATCCAGAACGGCGACGCCGAGACCGGCGTCACGATTATCCGCATGACCCCCCGGATCGACGCCGGCGGCATCATCGCGATTGCCCGCACGCCCATCGATCCCGATGAGACGGCCGGCGAGCTCGAGGCGAGGCTGGCGAAACTCGGCGCGCCTCTGGTCGCGCAGGCGATCACCGCGATGGCCGCCGGCCCGGTGCCGATCCTGCCGCAGGAAAGGGCCGCCGTCACCCGCGCACCCAAGCTCCGCAAGGAAGACGGCCTGATCGACTGGTCCAAAACCGCCCGCGCGGTGCACAACCATGTCCGCGCCATGCAACCCTGGCCGATCGCGTCGACGACCTGGAATCCCCGGCCGATCACCGGCCGCAAGCCGATGCGGGTTATCGTCCACCGGACCGAGGTCGTCGAGGGCTCCGGCCCGGCCGGCGAGGTCATCGAGGCGAGTGGAGACCGCCTGGTCGTCGCCGCCGGTGAGGGTGCCGTCAGGTTGCGGACGATCCAGCTCGAGGGCAAGAAGTCGGCCGACGCCGCCGAAGTCCTTCGCGGCTACCGGATCGACGTCGGCGATCGGATGGGGCCGCCAGCCGTCGGGGAGTGAAGCGACGATTCGCCCTCAGTCAAATCGTCCCGGCCGGAATGTTGCCCGGACGCATCATCTCGTCGCGACATGTCGAGGCTGCTCAACAGGTAGGGGCTGGCGATCGATCGGGACATACCCTAGAGTGTGTCTGTACCGATCCTATCGAATCCGAGCGAGGAGGCTCGGCGATCGCCGCCGCACCTGATTCCCGCGACGTGGACTCCGCGGGGTCGTGCCCAGTCCGAGCGACCCGGCTCCGAGGCTCCCTTGATCCTTCGCCCGACGCGATTCCGCCCGCGCTGCGCCTTCCGGCCGAACCTCGAACGTCACGAAGAACGGGTGCTGCTCTCGGGCTACTCGCCGACCCCGGTCGAGGAGTATTACCTCCAGTTGCTCAACGACGCCCGGTCGAACCCGGCGGCCTACGGCGTCTCGCTGGGGCTCAACCTGTCGAACGTCGCACCCGCGCAGCCGCTGGCGATGAACACATCACTCGTCGAGTCCGCCCGGCTCCACTCGCAGGACATGATCGCGCAGAACTTCTTCGACCACGTCACGCCGCAGGGGGTCGATCCCGGCGGGCGGATCGCCGCGGCCGGATTCAACGCCACGGGTTGGGCCGAGAGTATCGAGACGAACACGAACCCCTCGACCTTCGGCGGCGGCTTCCCGGCGACCTATGGCGCCTGGGATGCCGGGTTCAGCCTGGGCAACCTGATCGTCGACCAGGGCGTGCCCGACCTGGGGCACCGGGTGATGCTGCTCGACATCGGCGGGCAGGACCACGCCATGCAGCAGGTGGGTATCGGCATCGCCTCGCAGGACACCACGAGCGGCGGGTTCGCCTACCGCCAGACGGACACCACGATCGACCTGGCGTCGACGAGCACCGTTGGCCCGTTCCTGACGGGCGTCGTCTTCAATGATACGACGGGCGACGGCGAGTACCAGCCGGGCGAGGGACTCGGCGGGGTGACCATCACGGTGGCCGGCGTCGGCTCGACCAGGACGCTCGACGCCGGGGGCTACAGCATCGCCCTGGCGCCAGGAACATACACCGTCACCGCCAGCGGAGGCGGCCTGCCCTCGCCGATCGCACGCACGGTCGTCATCGGCAGCGACAACGTCGGGCTCAACTTCGTGAGCGACCCGAACGGCGCAACGCTCGTCGGCGGCTCGGCCGGTTCCGTCGGCGGCACGATCGGCTCGTTCCCGGCGATGGCGGCCGGCGACACGCCGGCCAGCTACAGCGTCCGAATCGACTGGGGCGACGGCCACACCTCGTTCGTCTCGCCCATCCCCGGGCCCAACGGCAACTTCTCGATCCAGGGGGGCAACACCTACACCGGTACCGGGATCTACGCCATCCGCGTGCTCGTGACGCACCTGTCCGACGGCCAGTCTTTGGCCTTCAACGGGGCCGCCGTCGTGAATGAGCCGGGATATGTTTCGCCGGCCCCGGGCTCGTCGGGTTCTGGGTCGGGCTCGGGCTCTGGGGCCTGGCTTTCGTCGAATCCCGTCGGGGCGACCCTCGCGACCGGCAAACACCGGCACGGCCGACCTCATCACGTCCGACATCCGCAGGGACTCCGGCAGCTCCGGGCGATTCTCCATCCTCGGGTCCAGCATCACCCGTCTCTCCGTCCGGCACAGATCGTGAGCGGGACCGCGGCGCACCTGCATTATCATCGCTGGTGGTGAGGCCGGCATTGCGACCGTTATCCTCGTCGCGCACCGGGCGGCTGTCACCAGGCGTACCCCCCGCAAGAACGGCAAGTCCCTCGCGCCTCGCCTCGCAAGGGACGATCGCGCGCCGCGCCGACGGACGAAACAAGTAGCAGGAGGAGATGCCCAGGACGCGCGAGTCGAAGCGAAGGCGAGGATGTACCATGAGGCCCCCGAGGGTCGCGCGGGTTGTCCGGCTGCTGACGGCCCTGACGGCGGTGGCGGCACTGGCCGTCGCGCCGATGCCGGCGCAGGCCGGCCCGGCGGACAAGGACGATATCGAAGGAATTCAGCTCTATGACCAGGGCAAGTACGGAGAGGCTATCCCCTATCTGACCCGTGTGCTCGAGCGCCATCGCCGGGATCTCGATATCCGGATCAAGCGAGGCATCTGCTATCTCCGCACCGAGCAGCCCCAGAAGGCGCTCGCCGACTTCGACGCCGTCAACACCTTCGCCGCCTGGACCTTGCCGTCCTATCCCGAGGTCCCCGCCAATCGCGGCATTGCGCTCCTGATGCTGGGGCGCGACCAGGAGGCCCTCGAGAGCTTCCAGCGCTCCATCTGGCTCTGGAATACCTGGGGCAACCAGCCGTGGAATGTGCTCCCCCGGCACCGGGGGCAGATGTTCCGCGGCGCGGCCGGCGCCTACGAGGGCCTCGGCCAGGCCTATCATCGCCTGGGCCAGGACTCGGCGGCATTCGAGGCGTACAACCAGGCGACCATCATCGACCCGACCGACCCCAATGCCTTCGCCGGCAGGGCCGACATCCTGACGAGCCTCCGGCGCTTCGACGCCGCGATCGCGGACTACGACCGGGCGATCCAGCTCAATCCGTCGCAGTCGCGGGCCCACGCTGGACGGGGGATCGTCAACTACCTGCTGGGCCGCGACGAGTCGGCGATCGCCGACTTCGACCGGGCCGTCGCGGCCGATTCGAACTTCGCCAAGGCGTACAGCTACCGGGGCGCGGCGCACTCGCGCCTCGGCCGGAACGAGGCCGCGCTCGCAGACTACAACGCGGTCGTCCGCCTGATGCCCGATAGCTCCGGCGCTTACAAGGACCGCGGCGGCGTGTATTACCGGCTGGGGCGATACGACAGCGCCCTGCGCGACCTCGACGAGGCGATCCGCCTCGACCCGAAGAAGTCGGCGGCCTATCAGAACCGGGGCGCCGTTCGCAACGCGCTGGGCCACTATGAGCGGGCCATCCAGGACCTTGACGAGGCGATCAAACTGGACGAGAAGAACGCCGGGGCTTATTCGAACCGCGGCCTGGCTCATTACATGCTGGGGAACTACGATCGCGCGATCGTGGATCTGAGCGAGGCGATCGCGTTGGAGCCAAAGAACGCGGTGACGCATTTTAACCGGGCCGAGGTATTCATCCGGCTGGGGATGCGCGAGCGGGCGCTCGAGGACTTCACCGAGTCGGTCCGACTGGCGCCGAAGCTGGCCCCGGCGTATGCGGCGATCGGGCGGATCGAGGCGCAGCTCGGCCGCCGCGAGGAGGCGCTGCGCGATTTCGACATGGCGCTCAAGCTCGACCCGAAACGAATGGGTCTGGCCATCTACCCTGACCGCGGCGACCTCCGCCGCCAGGAGGGCGACTGGTCGGGGGCCCTCGCGGATTACGATCAGGCGATCACGCTTCAGCCGAAGCGAGCCGACCTGTACGTGGCGCGGGGCTGGGCGCGGCTGGGCTCGGGGGCCGAGTGGGCCGACAACGACGCCCGCGCCTATCTTTCCATCAAGGGCTGGCACGACGGGTTGAGTCCCTACATGGCCATCCTGGCCGCGCTTGGCGCCAGGGGTACACCGCGCGAGGCCGAAGCGCGGCGGGTGCTGGACGAGGCGATCGTCAATTCGCCGAGGCGAACCTGGCCGGTCCCGGTCCTGCACTTCCTGCGGGGCGAGATCGACGAGCCCGGGCTGTTTCGCGCCGCGGGGGGCCTGCGGCAGCAGGCCGAGGCCCACGCGTTCGTGGGAATGCTCCGTCTGCAGGCCGGCGACCGCGACGGGGCGCTGGCGCACCTGCGCGATGCCCGGGACCACGGCGCGGCGGGCTCGATCGCGGTCGACGTCGCGAATGCCGCGCTGCGGCGGCTCGAGCCGAAAGCGGGAGCCGCATCGGACAGGCCGTCGCGACCGGCGCGAGGGGGCTTCTCAGGCTCCCCCGCTCGCGCGGCTCGCTCCGCCTCCGGTCGGCAGGGCGACGGTGAACTCCGAACCACGCCCGACCTCGCTCTCGGCCGAGACGCGACCGCCGTGCAGCTCGACCAGCCGGCGGACCAGCGTCAGGCCGATGCCGAGCCCCCCTTCTGACCGCGACCGCGAGTGATCGACCTGGGTGAACGTCTCGAAGACCCGTGGCAGCATCTCGGGCGGGATGCCGACGCCCGTGTCGCCCACCCGGATGAGGATCTCGCCATCGCCCGCCTCGGCGGTCAGGTCGATCCGCCCGCCGTGGTCGGTGTACTTGGCGGCGTTGTTCAGCAGGTTGACGAGGACCTGCTCGATCCGACCGGGGTCGACCTCGATCGTAGGCAGGTCATCGGGCAAGGCCACGTTCAGCCTGTGGCCTTTCCGGTCGACGAACGGCCGGGCGGCCTCGACGGCGCGGGCGACCAGCGCGGCCAGGTGGACCGGCTCGCGGCGGAGCTCGATCTTCCCCTGGGCGATCCGCGAGACGTCCATCAGGTCGTCGGTCAGCCGGGCGAGCTGGCCGGCCTGCCGGTCGATGACCTCGTGGCACCAGGAGACCTGGTCGCCCACGCCCGGGGTCCGGGCGAGCTCGACGGCCGAGCGGATCGCCGCGATCGGGTTTCGCAGCTCGTGCGAGAGGATCGCGAGGAACTCGTCCTTCCGCCGGTCGGCCTCCTTGAGAGACTCCTCGGACCACTTCCGCTCGGTGATGTCGCGGGCGACCTTGGAGAAGCCCTTCAGCCTACCCGAATCGTCCCGGATCGGGGTCACCGCGCCGCTGACGAAGAAGCGGCTGCCGTCCTTGCGGACGAGCCAGCGGTCGTCGCCCGCGCTCCCGACCGTTGCGGCCGTCTCGAGCTCCCGCTCCGGGACGCCCGCGTCGCGATCCTCGGGTGTGAACAGCACCCCGACGTGCCGGCCGATGATCTCGTCCTCGGCATAGCCGAAAACCCGCTCAGCGCCTCGATTCCACGTGGCCACGCAGCCACGATCGTCCAGCGCGAAGATCGCGTAGTCGCGGACGCTGTCGAGGATCGCCTGCCGCTGGAGCTCGGCCCGCGCCAGGGCGGCCCGCTTGTCGGCACGGCTGGCCCGGCGGAAGTGCCGGACCGCCGAGGCTGTCGCCTCGTTGAGCACCTCGTTGACCACCGAGTGCGCCGCGCGGATCATCGGGGCGTCCAGGCCATTGCGCGCCGCCAGGTCGAACGTCGCGTCGCTGAGCGTCGTGCGCAGGTGCCCCAGCTCGCCGATGACCTCGGAGATATCGTAGCCCTGACGAAACCGCATCCGCCCGTGCTTCTCGCCGTCGACCGCGGGATCGGCCGGCCTCCCCCGCAGCCGTTCCGCCAGGCGGTCGAGCAGGCTGGGGATGTGATCGGCGAACTCGTGATAGGTGAGCCGGGTCGCGTCCGGGACCTCGCCCGACAGCTCGACGGCCGCTCGCCAGGCCGCAACGATGGCTTCGCTCTCGGCGGACAGGTGATCCGCCAGCAGGACCGTCCCCTTCATGGTGTGCGCCTCTCGCGGAGCGGGCAGTCTCGTCCTTCGACGTGCGTTGCGTTGCGGAGGGTGATCGCTCGACCCATCCTGGAAAACCCCGTCGCCCATCGCCGTCATCACGCGGCCTGATCCGGGCGCATCGGTGAATGCGATATCATGGATATAAGTGGAGCGGAACGTCAAGATCAATCGAGCCCGATGGTGGGAATCGAATCGCCCGGCCGCGGAGGATGCCGCTGCTGACTGAAGAGATCCCCGCGACGTGGGAGGCGATGCGGATCGAAGTCGGGTGGGCCGTGCTCACCCGACTCTCCCCGTTGCGAGGACTGATTTAGCGTCCCGCGCGGGCGGCTCCGGCCTTGCTCTGGCTGTTCCGGGGCACAGCCCCGACACGGTTGCGGATCTGATTCCAGGCGTCCTGCGCCGCCACGCGGACGCCGAAATCCGGGTCCGCCGGCAGAGACTTCATCGTGGCGAGCGTCTCCTGGCCGCCGATCACCGCCAGGATCTTGCAGGCTTGCGAGCGCACCCTCGACTCGGGGTGCCGCAGGAGCGGGATCAACGCCGGCTCGGCGGTCTCGCCCATCGCCTTAAGGGCCTCCTCGGTCGCGAAGATGTCGTCCTTGATCACCGAGGCGATCGCCTGGGCGGCCTTGATGTCCCTGTACTTGCCCAGCGCCTTGATCGAGTCGCTCCGGACGAAATGGCGGTTCTCGCTCATCCGGCCAATCAAGGCGTTCATCGCCTCGGGCGACCGCCAGACCCCCAGAGCCTTGGCCGCCTCGCTGGCCAATCCGCCGTCGTCCCCCTCGAGCTGCGGGATCAGGGCCGCGACGACCTGGTCGACCCGGCCGTCGGGGTTGGTGCGCTGGAGCCGCTCGATCGCCCGGCGCCGCTTCCAAGGGTCGGTCGATTTCAGCTCGATCAGCGAGCGTGTCACCCCGTCGGCTCCGGCGGGGATCTCGGGATCCTCGTTCCTCGGCCGGCCGGCCGCCGCCGCGGGCGTCGCTGGCTTCGCCTGCCGGGGGACACTGGCGGCCCACTTCGGGTCGAGGTCGACCTCGATTCGCTTCTCCTTGACCTTCGCGGCGCCGAAGTCGATGCGGAGCGCCAGTCCCTGCACGTCGTCGACCGGGCCGAAGGCCTGCTCGTACCGATCGTTGATCCTCGCCCCACGCATCGACCGGACACTCGGCGCCAGCTCGTCGATCCTCTTCTTGATCGCCTGGGTGACGTCGTCCGGGGACGGGTCGCCGTTCGTGGGCACCCCGTTGACGAGCAGCGATGCCGTCCGATCGCCGAAGACCTTTTGCATCGACTGATAGTCGCGATCGGCCTGTTCGACGATGTTCGACGACATCGGGATGCGGCCGAAAGCGTCCGGCGCGCCGCCCCCGCCGGGCGGGAAGGCGCCGGGGCCGGGTCCCGGGCCGCCGGGCGGGAAGCCGGGGCCGCCGGGCCCGAACGCATTGCGCGGGCCGAAGCGGTTCGACCCGGCCGGCGGCTCTACCAGCTCGGGCGCCTGCTCCTCGCCCGGCTGGAGGGTCCAGGCGGTGATGATCTCGTCGATCTCGTGGAAGTCGTTGCCCTCGATCCCCGCGCCGAGGCCCGGGATCGACTTGATCCTGAGGAACTGGTTCTTGAAGTCGGTGAACGCGGTGCGGACCTCGCCACCGACCCGATGCTTGAGCGCCAGCATCTCGTTCGGGCCGAGGTCGAGGTTTCGCGGCCGGCGGAACGGAATCCGGTTCATCATCGTGGTGATCCGCAGCGAGTGCTGCGCCGCCTGGGCCGATTGCACGTTATGGATGGTCGAGAGCGTCTGGTTGATCTGGGTGATGACGGACAGACCCTTCCGGATGAGCTGCTCGGCGTGGCGGACCTGCGCGGCGTCGGCCTTTCGGCCGGAGGTCGATACGGAAGCGGGCGTGGGAGCGGCCGGAGCGCCGGACGCCGGGTTGGGCTGGGCGGGTCCGGTGTCCGCGGGGTTACTCGCCACGGTGTTCGAGCCGCCGCCGGGCGCGATTCCGGGCGGCGGGGTGCGCTCGCGGATCGACGAGGCGACCAGCCACCCCACTGAAAGATTGATGACCACGGCCAGCAGCGGGCTGGTACTCAGCGCGAGCGTCCCGCGCCGTTCGTCCCAGCGGCTCGCCACGTAATAGAGGGAATAGCCGGGGATGACCATGCAGAACAGGCCCTTCATCGGGTCTTCGCGGAAGGCGATCACCAGCAGCCAGACCACGCCCCACATGGCCAGGAGCCCGGAGATGATGAGGGTGATGCCGAAGCCCATCCCGTAGATCACGCCGGCGTGCCTCGGATCGGTCTCGAAGAGCACGAGATAGAGGAACATGCCGAGCGTCGCCACGACGTCGAGCGCGAGGAAGCCGAGGAGGGCGCGGACGCCGCTGTCGGTGTCATCCCGTCGGCGAGCAGTCTTCGGCCGATAGGCCGTGCGAGGCGGCGGGGGCAGGTCGTCGTCA
Organism: Planctomycetales bacterium; assembly: GCA_027452145.1. Taxonomy (GTDB): domain Bacteria; phylum Planctomycetota; class Planctomycetia; order Isosphaerales; family Isosphaeraceae; genus JAKAUH01. The sequence continues at coordinate 4,787 of DAIDHB010000245.1, read as the reverse complement.
AAATCCGACGGCATGGGCCTCGCGGGCCGGGCCGGTGCGGACTGGGCCGGCGGCCCCGCGGCCCGCGGGGGCAGCGGCGCCGGAGCCGGTTCGCGGGGGGCCAGGCGCGGCACTCGGGACCTCGCGGGAGGATCAGCGAAATCGTGCTCGTCCTCGACGGGCGTCGCGATCCAGGACGGCTCCGCGGCGGGCGCCGATCGGCCTCCGGTCGGCGCCGCCTGGGCCGGCTCGATGATCCGCGCCGTCGGGACCGGGATGCGGAAGATCTCGCCGCACCCCTTGCACCGCGATTTCTTCCCGGCGAGCGCGCCGTCGAGCTCGTAAGGCTTCTTGCAGCCCGGGCACTTCACGACGATGATCATGCCGACCCTCTCCTCGGTCCCGGCGGCGGAACGCGCATCGACGACGGTTCGACCCATGAACCCATGCGAGCGGTGAGTAGGGATAGTTTACCGGATCCTGTCCGAAAATCCACCGATGGTTCCGGCGGCAGGACGGTGGCTCCTGGCCGAGGCAAAGGCCCACACCGAGTGACCAACTCTTTCCCATCGCGGCTGCTCCCCTCTCACCGGGACTCCGCCTGACCGGTCACCCTCCGCGTGCCGCGAGAACCCGGACCACTGCGTGGACAGACGAATGCCACCGCAATCGCGTATCCGGCGGAACGCCTGTCCTTACGAACCTCTTACGAAGCTGGCCGCTGGCGCCGGCCCTGTTCCTCGTCCCTTCTCCGCGTCCGCTTTGACGTGGGCGAGTTTGCGGATTTTGACGGATCAATGGCCCGAGAGTTGCCGCTCAATTGCACGCCTTTTTCTCACCAGGGTGCGCAGATGCGTGCATTCTTTTCAAGGCGATCGGGACGGATACGAGGCGATCGGAAGGCTGGGAGAAGGCTCTTGAAAGAGGAGTCGTCAACGTCCGGCATTGCTCTGCGCAGCCGGCAGTCCACGCCATGTTGCCAATCCAGGTTGTTTTTATGAACGGTTGAGCAGACGCGAACGAGCACGACATCGCGCAGGCTGGATCGCCCTTGCGCTTTTCCACCGGACAGAGTTTGAGAAGTATCCCACCGGGGGGTGATCGCCCTTCAAGCGGGGGCGATTGAGTCCCGCGGGGAGCTCGGTACGACCGGGTGGCCGCCGGGGAGGGCGACGGGAGTCGTCCCCTGGGGCTGCGCGAGCGGGACGATCTCTCCCGGGTCACCGCCGCCCCGGTCGGGGCCCGAGCCAACGGTGCGATCCCGCGCCACGCGGCGCCCGGCCGACCGGGCGCCGGCCGCTCGGCGTGCGCGCCATTCCCCGTGAAACCACCCGCCTCTCATCACCAGGGAACCCCACCATGAGCACACACGGCTGGCTTCGAACCCGTCTTTCTTCCATCGCCGCGACGACCCACCGCCGCGACCGGGGCCGCCGCCGCCGGCTGGCGATCCTGGGCTCCGGCCCCCCCCGGCTGGAGGGCCTGGAAGACCGCACCCTGCTGACCTCCTTGCCGGTCGTCGCGACCCTGGCGGCCAGCAACGTCTCGGCCACGGGCGCCACACTCAACGGGACGGTCAACCCCGAGAGCAATACGATCAACACCGTCACCTTCCAGTACGCGACCAACCCCTACCTGGCCCCGAGTGTCGCAAGCACGTTCGCCGGCTCGGGCACGGGCACGGCGACGATCAGCAACGCACAGGGGGTGGCAGTCGACCCGTCCACCGGCGACGTGTTCGTCGCCGACACCGCCCAGGACACGATCCTGATGATCACCCCCTCGGGGACGGTCTCGACCATCGCCGGGACGCCGGGGACGCCCGGCAACGGCAATGGCGCCGGGAACGGGTCAGGCGGCACGGGCAACGCGGCGACGTTCAACGGCCCGACCGCCATCGCCTTCGACCCGGCCAACGGCGACCTGTTCGTGGCGGACACGGGCAACAACGTGATCCGGATGCTGACCCCGAACACCTCGGGCGGCGGGGTGATGCCGTACACCGTCAGCACCCTGGCCGGGACGGGGGCCAGCGGGTCCGGCGCCTCGGCGAGCTTCAGCGGCCCGACGGGCATCGCGGTCGACCCCGGCCAGGGCACCGCGGGCACTGTCTACGTGGCCGACACGGGCAACAACGTCGTGGACGCCATCGACCTCTCGAGCGGCACCGTCACGCCACTGGCCGGGACGGGGGCCAGCGGGTCCGGCGCCTCGGCGAGCTTCAGCGGCCCGACGGGCATCGCGGTCGACCCCGGCACGCATAACATCTACGTGGCCGACACCGGCCACAACGTCGTCGATATGATCACGGCGACCGGGACGACCAGCCCGGTGGCCGGCACGTCCGGCACGTCCGGCACCGCCGACGGCGCCGGCTCATCGGCGCAGTTCAACGCCCCGAAGGGCCTGGCGTTCGACCCGACCAGCGGCCTGGTCTACGTGGCCGACTCGGGTAACCATTCGATTCGCCTGATCTCCTCGGCCGCCTCGGGTGCCTCCGGATCCACGGTCAGCACGCTGTCCGTGACGAACTCCTCGGGCTCGGCGGCCACGTTCACCAACCCGGTCGGCCTGGCGGTGAACTCGGCGATGAACAACGTCTACGTGGCCGACTCGGGCGGCAACACGATCCAGCAGCTCTCGGCGATGACGGCCACCGCCTCGCCCATGCCCACGGCGGCCGGCGGCGTGCAGTCGATCAGCGCCACGGCGAGCAACCTGTCGCCCTCGACGACCTACTATTACCGGGCGATGGCGACGACCTCGGCCTCGACCACGCCGGCCGTTGGCAGCATCGTCAGCTTCACGACCACCGCGGCCACGACCACCACGGCGCCAACCGCCACGACCCAGGCGGCCACCGATATCACCGGGACGACGGCCACGCTCAACGCGACCGTCAACCCCCAGGGCGGCGATACCAGCGCCTACTTCATCTATGGAACCGACTCGACCCTGAAGACCAACACGACCAAGGTCCCAGTCGCCGGCCTGTCGCTCGGCACGGGGACGACCGATCAGGCGGTCAAGGAGCCGGTGAGCGGCCTGTCGCCGAGCACGACCTACTACTATGAGGTCGTGGCGGCCAACGCCGCCGGCACGACCACCGGCAACATCCTGAGCTTCACCACCACGGCGCAGTCCGTCAGCCAGCCGGTGATCACCAGCGTGCCGGCCTCGAACGTCACCACCACCACGGCGACGGCCGCCGCGTCGGTCAACCCCAATGGGGCCGCCACCACGGTCTCCTTCGTCTACGGCACCACGCCGACCCTGACGAGCAACACCCAGACGACCGCCGCGCAAGCGATCGGCAGCGGGACCACCGCGGTGCCGGTGACCGCGTCGCTGACCAACCTCCAGCCGGGAATGACCTACTATTACCAGGCGGTGGCGACCAGCAACGGCGTCTCGACCCCCGGCCCGATTGCCAGCTTCACCACGGCGAAGGTCACGACCGTGAATCGCTACGGCTACCACAACCAGCCGACCGCGTACGTGCTCCACTTCAACCAGGCGGTCAACCCGGCGTGGGCCCGGGACGTGGCGAACTACAGGATGTTCGCGATCGGCGGTGGCCGGCATCACGGGGTCGCGCAGGTCGCGCGGGGCGGCGCCCCGATCGTCTTCACCTCGGCGGTCTACGACGCGGCCAACCACACGGTCAGGCTCAGGACCGCCCGGCGGGTCTACCTCTACGGGACCTACGAACTGGTGGTCAACGGCGGCTCGCCCACGAGCGTCGGCGGCTCGTCGGGCGTGCATGCCCAGGCTGCCGGGCTCGCGGGGGCGAACGACCCAATCATCATTCGCGAGTCGGACCTGGCCGGCCCGAACTTCCGCGCGTCGATGACCTCGAGGACGCGGGCGCAGATCATGCGGGCCTGGCCGCATGATCGGGCGTTCGCGGCCGGCGTGATGCGGCGGATCGATGCGGCCCGGGCCGCGGCGGCGTTCCGGACGGCCCATCGCGGGCCGGCCGCGGTGATGGCCCATCGGTCGACGGCCGGCCTCGCCCAGCCGGCCCAGACCTCGGCGACGGCGCAGGCCGGCGCCCAGTCCGCGACCGTCGACGCCGCGATCAGCAGTCTCGTGGTGGCCGCCAAGGCCGGGCATCACAAGGCGTGATCGGCCTCCCGGCCACTCACGCCCCGCGACCACCCAGGGGACCGGCACCAACCTTCGCGGAGCCGGTCCCCTGGCTTTGCCCCCTCGAGATCCCCCAATGACCCGGCGGCTGATCTCGCCGGTTGCTCGGATCGTTACCAGGCGTCCAGCCGACGAGGACGCCCTCGGCGCGCACCACGTACCCGGAGCGCCTGATGAAAAAACGAACACCACCGCGCCTGCCCATCGAGCAGAAATTGGGTTCGTTTTGCTCAAATCCACCCTCCGGACGCCCTTTCGGCGCCGAAAACCGTCGAACGAGTTATGAAAAATGGATGAAGATTGGGTTCGTTCGCGCGATTTCAGGATGGTTCGAGCCCACGGACAATCCGCCCGGGACCGGTGAACTTCTCCAGGCGGCCGTTCTCCGCCTGCCGCGGCGGTTGCGCCGAGGGATCCGCCGCGTTCTCGCGCGGCGGGTCTCTCGCACCGACGCCGTTGCACCGCCATCCCGGGCGGGATGGCTTTTTTACCGACGACCGAATTGTCAAAGATCCGACTGACAACCGATACCGACATCCTATATAGACGCCGGCCGAGCCGATTTATTCTCAACTTTTTGGGGATTTCTGCTTTTTCGGGGTCCGGTTGTGCGGGCTGGAGGCAATTTCTACAATGCCACCGTGGCGGCCATCCCCTTC